>NZ_JADPLO010000065.1:0-33317 GCF_015667765.1 Bacteroides sp. 1001302B_160321_D4
AAAAACACATCAGCCACAAGCCCTGAAAGGGCGGAACCGTATACAATTATGCCCTTTCAGGGCGCAAATTCAGATTGCCGTTTTTACGTAGGGCGTTGCCCTACGCTATATAATTAAGCCCTTTCAGGGCACCCCGCAAAATTATCATTTAGTTCATTTCAGTACAGTTTTACTCCAATTCAACTACTGATTCGTATAAACCTGTGTTTGAATACTATAATATATCTGTTCCGTCCTTCTATCAGCGCACCGGCGTCAGCCCCATCTTCTTAGCCCGCTCGAGCATGAAAGCATGAGCAGCCTCATATTCGTTCGGAATCACTCCATCCAAGATAGCATCCTTTATAGCACTTTTCAGAACACCGACTTCACGACAAGGTTCCAAACCGAAAATCTCCATAATTTCTTCTCCACTCACGGGTGGTTGGAAGTTACGGACACGGTCTTTCTCCTCCAAATCCTTCAGTTTTTGTCGAACCAACTGGAAGTTATTCAGGAAACGCTGCTTACGTTCCATATTCTTGGAAGTAATATCCGCTTCACAGAGCATCATCAAGTCGTCAATGTCATCTCCCGCTTCAAAGAGCAGACGGCGTACAGCCGAGTCTGTCACCACATCATCCGCGATAACAATCGGACGCATGTGCAGGCTAACCAGCTTCTGCACGTACTTCATCTTCTCATTCATCGGCAACTTCATCTTGCGGAAGATATGCGGAATCATCTTTTCACCGATAAAATTATGATTATGGAACGTCCATCCCGCTTTCGGTTCCCAACGTTTCGTGACAGGCTTGGCAATGTCATGCAGCAAAGCAGCCCAGCGTAACCAAAGATTATCAGTCTTCTTGCTGATATTATCCAGCACTTCCAATGTATGATAAAAATTATCCTTATGCGAACGTCCGTTCCGTGTTTCCACTCCCTGCAAGGCAGCAAATTCCGGGAAAATCAACGGCAGCAAACCGCTACGTTCCAAATCAATAA
Source organism: Bacteroides sp. 1001302B_160321_D4 (assembly GCF_015667765.1). Classification (NCBI taxonomy): domain Bacteria; kingdom Pseudomonadati; phylum Bacteroidota; class Bacteroidia; order Bacteroidales; family Bacteroidaceae; genus Bacteroides; species Bacteroides sp. 1001302B_160321_D4. The sequence continues at coordinate 988 of NZ_JADPLO010000065.1, forward strand.
AACCTTTTGAGGGAATCGGAGAAAGAATAATCTTATTCAGTTCGTCGGCAATACGTTCACGGGAGATAATTTCAATCCGTTCCTTATTCCGACAAAGCGATTCGAAAGTATCATCGTCAATGTAAAAGCCCAGTTGCGTAGCAAAACGGATGCAACGCATCATGCGTAAAGGATCATCGCTGAAAGTGATATCCGGGTCGAGCGGAGTGCGAATTGTCTTTTCCTTCATATCCTCCATGCCTCCGAACGGGTCTACCAGTTCGCCGAAACGTGCCTTATTGAGACATACAGCAAGAGCATTGATCGTGAAATCACGACGGTTCTGATCGTCTTCCAGCGTACCGTCTTCAACAATCGGTTTGCGCGAATCCCGTTGATAAGACTCCTTACGCGCACCTACAAACTCTACTTCCGTACCTCTGTATTTTACTTGTGCTGTCCCGAAATTCTTGAAAACAGAGACATGAGCACCACGTCCCAACCGTTTTCCAAGAGCTTCTGCCATTGCAATTCCACTTCCTACAACTACTACATCTATATCTTTAGAGGGACGTTGCAGAAAAATATCACGAACGTAGCCACCTACCACATAACACTCCATGCCGAGCGCATCGGCCGTTTCGGCTATCTGTCCGAAGATGGGTTCGCTAAAATGCTGCTTCAATTCCTCTTGAGTCAACTCTATCATTCTTTTTAGTTATAAGTTTTGAGGGGACAAAATTACAAAAATAAGGGATATATTTGTATTTTTGCCGCTAATAAAGTGAATGAAGAACAGAACGATGAACAGTGAATGACAAACGGACACTGCTTATTCATGTAAATAATAAAACTAGTAAATAGAATTTGTGATGAAAAAACTGATTATCCTCTTTTGTGGTACGCTGGCATTAGCTGCCTGCGGAAATGGCCTTGAGAAAAAAGCCAATGAAAAACTGATGGTTGCCAAGGCTGCCTACGAACGTGGCGACTATGAAGAAGCTAAGTTGCAAATTGACAGTATCAAGATTTTGTATCCCAAAGCGTTCGAAGCACGTAAGGCGGGACAGGCACTGATGCTTGATGTTGAAACAAAGACACAGCAAAAAACGCTTGCTTATCTGGATAGCGCCTTTCAGGCAAAAACGAAAGAATTCAACGCCATCAAAGACAAATTCACACTAGAAAAAGATGCCGAATATCAACAAGTAGGCAACTACCTCTGGCCTACACAAACCATTGAGAAAAACATGCACCGTTCGTACCTCCGCTTCCAAGTGAACGAGCAAGGCATCATGAGTATGACCTCTATCTATTGCGGTGCCGGCAATATCCACCACAACAAAGTGAAAGTGATTGCTCCTGACGGCAGTTTTGCCGAGACTCCAAGCTCCAAAGACAGCTACGAAACGACCGATATGAACGAGAAAATAGAAAAAGCTGATTACAAACTGGGAGAAGACGGTAATGTAATCGAATTCCTACATCTCAATAAAGACAAAAATATCCGTGTGGAATATATGGGCGACCGTACCTATAAAACAACGATGAGTCCCACCGACCGACTAGCCGCAGCCAATGTTTATGAATTAGCGCAAATCCTCTCTGCAATGGAACAGATTAAAAAAGAACAAGAGGAAGCTAACCTGAAAATCGGATTTATCAATAAGAAAAAAGAACGGAAAGCACAGGAGGAAATTACCGATTAATAAAAAGGAAACTCCATTTGGCAAAAAGAAAACGATCTGTGCGGAAATGAGATAAATGATTTTTTATTTTTAGACATAAGAACAAAAGAACATAAAGGCTGCGCTTTGAAAATTATTTTTGTTGCTTATTGAACTGCTATTTTATTTTTTGTTCTTTTGTTCTTCTGTCTGAATTATATTCCCATTTAACTAAAAACCGTCAAAAGAGAAGCTATTTAGCAGAAAAAACCATCGGTCAACAATAAAACTGACGGGAATAGTTGTTATTTTTCATAAACGACAACTATTCCCGTCAAATGTATAATAAGCCTCTTTATTCTCTGCGCGGGAGAAAAGGCGTTTCCTGGTATGGAGAAAAGGCGTAGTCTGCCATCATAAAACGGCGTTGCCTGGTAGGCAAAAACGGCGTAGCCTCCACATCCTTATTTTACTCTTCTATTCAATTGATTATTAGCCTTTTCCTGTTTTGATTTTCCAACCCGTTTTCCGGTTGTCTTCTTTTTACCGGCTGCGGACTTTGTCTTTCCGGCAAAGGGATTGTTATTTTTTTTGATTGGCATAGACAACACTTATATAAACAGTACTTATACCTTAATTCTTGTTCCTCTTATTCTCCTTCGTAATATTCGCCCAGAAACCAGCGAGCCACAAAATCCCAGTTTTCCTGCAACAGTTCTTTTCCATTCTCAAACGGGAACTGTGCTTCTGGCAACAGCTCATGTTCCATTCCATATTTCAACAAATCAAACGGGCACAAACCTTCTTCACAAAACAGCTCGTATGCTTCCTCTTCTGCCAGTTCAGCATTGTAGAGCGGGTTGCGTTTGTCCGCAAAATATGGGGCCACATCAGGCCCTATCAACAACCCTTTCGGATTGGCGAAAACCACGAAGTTATCAAACTCTTTTAAATCAGGCAACAGAGAATCTTCTTCATCCTCCCACTTCAATGATTGCACAAAGAAAAATTTCAGCGCATCGTAAGAGTCAAAGTACAAAAGCGGTTCACCTTTACTTGCTTCAAGGAAACGCTCAACGTTGGCAGGCATTTTTTCTCCCGGCAAAGCTATCGGCAGAGGCATTCTCTTCTTTTGCATCAATTCCGTTTCCAGCAACCAATCCGTCGCAAGGTAATCACTGATAGGAGCCAATTCGAACGCAGCATCCAAACGGTTGTATAATACATCTGCAAACTCCAGCAAATCTGCATCCATCGGATTCTCCACTCCGTCAAAATCATCACCGACCGGTGAATTGATTGCCCACAAAAGGAAAACAACATCTTCACGGTTGATTTCGTCCTGCAGATATTCGTCCGTCAACGTGTAGAAAGGCAGGTAACGTCCGTAGTTTTCCTGATGCCAGTGGATAAATTGACGCCAGTTTCCTCCGTCTGCCACGCAATCTTCCAAGTATAAGGCACACGTCAGAGCCACTTGCTTCTGGTCTTCTTCCATCTCTTTCCCACCATATATATACGATTCGGCCACCAATGGCAATAGCTGATTAGCGAAATCCAGATACCATTTATCCGTATTCACTACCTTTGCACGACCGTGAGCGTCCAGCCATGCCTGCATATAAATTTTCTGTTGTTTCATACTACAAACGTTTCAAAGCCAGTTTGATAACCTTTTCTACCGGAGCATCCGGTTCTTCCTTCAAGATAGCCAACACCACCTTTTGCGAAGGCGCGGCAGCAAAACCGAGCATTGTTAATGCAGACACCGCCTCTTCCTGCACTTCCGCATTGGCAGGTTGCAGCAACAGACCTGCGGAAGCACCTCCGCCGGCAGACCCACTCATCGTTTTTATCTTATCTTTCAGGTCGACAATCACCCGTTGCGCAGTCTTCAGCCCGATACCTTTCACCGTTTTCAGCATATTCGCGTTTTCGGTGCTGATTACGTTCACCAGTTCGGCAGGTGAGAGCGCCGAGAGAATCATACGTGCCGTGTTCCCCCCGATTCCGGAGACAGAAATCAATAATAGAAAAATCTCCCGCTCCTGCTTCTCGGCAAATCCGTAAAGCACATACGCGTCTTCCCGAATCGCCTCGTGAATATATAGCTTACAGTTTTTCTTTCCCTGAATAGCCGAATAGGTATTCAAGGATATATTGGCGGCATATCCCACCCCGTTACAGTCAATCACTGCGGTTGCCGGACTTAGTTCGGCAAGTTCGCCTCTAATATATTCTATCATAACAGGGACAAAGATAAAACAATTTCACCACAGAGGACACAGAGGCCACAGAGTTTTTTCGATGCAGCACATCACACCCTGATTTGCTTTCATGCGGACCGGTATTGCCTGCTAGTGAAAAAAAATAAAATATTAAAGCGAATGAACCAAAGTTAGTAGTAAATTGTTTACTTTTGCAAGCAAAAGAAAGAAATTTGTTCATTAAAACCAAGAAAAGAATGAAAAAAGTAAGAGCTGCCATCGTTGGTTATGGTAACATCGGACATTATGTACTGGAAGCGCTTCAGGCGGCACCTGATTTCGAAATAGCCGGAGTCGTTCGTCGTGCAGGAGCAGAGAACAAACCGGAAGAGTTGGCAAACTATGCAGTAGTAAAGGACATAAAAGAGTTGGGGGATGTAGACGTAGCTATTCTTTGCACGCCAACCCGCAGCGTTGAGAAATATGCAAAAGAATATCTGGCAATGGGAGTTAATACGGTAGACAGTTTCGATATCCACACTGGTATCGTAGACTTACGCCGCACACTGGATGCTGCTGCCAAAGAACATAAAGCCGTATCGATCATCTCTGCCGGATGGGATCCGGGAAGCGACTCCATCGTGCGCACCATGCTCGAAGCGATTGCTCCGAAAGGAATCACTTACACCAACTTCGGTCCGGGTATGAGCATGGGACACACAGTAGCCGTAAAAGCTATCGACGGGGTGAAAGCCGCTCTTTCCATGACTATTCCTACCGGCACGGGAATCCACCGCCGCATGGTGTACATCGAACTGAAAGACGGATATAAATTTGAAGAAGTAGCTGCTGCCATCAAAGCAGATCCTTACTTCGTGAATGATGAAACACACGTGAAACTCGTTCCGAGCGTAGACGCTCTATTGGATATGGGTCACGGTGTAAATCTCACTCGCAAAGGTGTATCCGGCAAAACACAGAATCAGTTGTTCGAATTTAATATGCGCATCAACAACCCCGCACTGACAGCACAAGTGCTGGTATGTGTGGCACGTGCTTCGATGAAGCAACAGCCGGGATGTTACACAATGGTAGAAATTCCTGTTATCGACCTTCTCCCCGGCGACCGTGAAGAATGGATCGGACATTTGGTATAATATATTTTATACATAAAATAAAAATTAAATAGAGAAAGGCGATACACCTTTCTCTATTTTTTTTCTTTGTGAAGATACTACAAAAAACACAATTATGAGGAAACTGTTCATTCCATCAACCACGACGGTTTCCAACTGGACACCGAGCATTGGGTACGCATCAAAATTTTAAAACCGTAGGGAGTATCATACGCCGATATTTCTTTAAAAAAAGAATAAGGCGAAGAAACGCTTTACGGAAAATAAAGTATCTTTGCGACTCAATATTTTTTGTGACTTAACAATTCAAAAAAGGAACATTGAAGAACAAACGATACAATAATATAGAAGAATGGGCAAATACCCTTAGTCATGGAATAGGTATTCTGCTTGGAATCGTGGCCGGATATTTATTATTGGAAAAGGCTTCCGAAAATATAGAACCGCAGTGGGCAGTTGCTTGTGTATCTGTCTACTTGGCGGGGATGCTTTCTTCTTATGTCAGTTCTACGTGGTATCACGGCAGCCGTCCGGGAAAGCTGAAAGAGCTGCTTCGCAAATTCGATCATGGAGCTATCTATTTGCACATTGCCGGAACCTACACTCCTTTTACCCTGCTCGTTCTGCGGCATGCCGGCGGATGGGGATGGGGAATTTTCGCTTTCGTCTGGCTGTCGGCTATCGCCGGTTTCATTCTTAGCTTCAAAAAACTGAAAGAACATAGCAATCTCGAAACGGCTTGTTACGTAGGGATGGGCGCCTGTATATTGGTAGCCATGAAACCTTTGTTAGACCATCTGGGAGAACTGGAAGCCACTACCGCTTTCTGGTGGCTGATTGGCGGAGGAGTTTCGTATATCGTGGGAGCTGTATTTTATTCGTTGCGCAAACCATATATGCATGCCACTTTCCACTTGTTTTGTCTGGGAGGCAGCATCGGGCATATCATTGCCATCTGGCTGATTCTATAAGGAATAGTAGGGACAAAAAAAAGGCTATCTATCCCAGACAGCCAATCTTTGTTAACCTTAAATCTAATACTATGAAAAACACAGTACAAAGATACGGACTTTTCGGTTATCTCCAAATTTTCAGGGCAAAGCAGCCTAACTTATAACACGGTTTAATAAAAAGCAGAGGTTCGTTAACGTTTAACGCAATAAAGTTAAAAATTAACGAATCGTTTATTAACTATTTAAATGATTGAATGATCGGACCAAGTAAAAATTGTTGTTGGCGAGTTCCCTGCTAAAAGATAGTGACGCTATCCGATACAAATAGCGACGCTATATGACAATGATACCGTCACTATCCCAAGCATATACCGTCCTATCTTTTCTACGTCAATCGGAGGGCTTACGTCCACTTATAGCATATACCAACAATGATTGTTGCCTGATCCGAATTATCTCTAAAGCCTCTCTCTAAAGTTGAAACAAACAAACAGATTCGCTAATTCGTTATATATAAAAGAGTAATTTAAAACAATTATAAAGCATAAATTTATGGACTGGGAAAATCATCTTATAAAGCACCTGCAATGGTCGGACTCCATTATCAACCGGGAAGCCAAAGAACACGTAGCCCGTGAAATTGCCGCCACGGCAAAAGACGGAGATGTGATAGGAGCCGGCTCCGGCTCTACAGTCTATCTAACTCTGTTCGAACTGGCGCGACGGATTCGTGAAGAGCACTTGCATATTGAAGTGATTCCCGCCTCTCAAGAAATCTCGATGACTTGCATACAGCTAGGCATCCCACAAACTATCCTTTGGAACAAGCGCCCCGACTGGACATTTGACGGAGCGGACGAAGTAGACCCGCAGCGAAACTTGATTAAAGGACGTGGCGGAGCTATGTTCAAAGAAAAACTGCTCATTAGAAGCAGCCGCAAAACGTTCATCATCATCGACCCCAGCAAGCGCGTCAATCAGTTGGGAAATAAATTTCCCATTCCGGTAGAGGTCTTTCCGGACTCACTAACTTATGTAGAGCATGAGCTGCAACGACTGGGTGCATCAGAAATCGTCCTGCGTCCAGCCCACGGCAAAGACGGGCCTGTCTTTACAGAAAATGGGAATTTCATCCTCGACACTCGTTTTAACTATATTGATTCTTCGCTCGAAGAACAACTCAAAACCATTACCGGTGTCATAGAGAGCGGCCTTTTCATAGGTTATGATGTCGAAGTTATCATGGCAGAGTAAAACAACGTAAACTGGAAAATCGCATTTTATAGAGATATGAATTAAATTTGTTCTAGTACAAATAAATATAGTATAGCTCTGTATCTATTTCATTTAGCAGAATTGAGTTGTACGACACCCGGGTGTCGGTATGTATGAGACCCGGGTGTCGTACAAGTTATTATTACAGTATCTTGCATTCTTCTTTACTATAAGTCATAACTCCAATCACTGTCAGACTATAGCATTTAATTTATAACCCACAAAACACAGATATTAAAACGTCATCAAACATATTTTTATTCAAAGCCGAAGATAGTTGAAATAATAGGGAAAATACTGGGAAATTCATTAAAAATTCGGGTAGAATATTACCCCCCCATCTCAAAATCAATGAGAAAAAGAGACTACTAAATAAACAAGAACTGATAAAGGAAATTTCAATAAAAGAAACCGGAAGAACCGGACAATTTGCGAAAATAGAAACAAAACATCTGAAAAACAATAAGATAGAAGAAGAAAACACGAAAAAACAGGAAGAAAAAAGATCAATAAGTCTTAGCAGAACTTGGTACATTTGCGATTGTAAACTTACCGTCAATATCAGTGATAGTACCAAGGGTAGTGCCATTCACCAATATTGAAGCACCTACGACAGGTTGTCCATCTTCTTCAGAAGTAACCAAACCGGTAACTCTAGATGTCTGCGCTGTCATCAGACCTATACCTATAAAAAGGAAGGTCATTAAGAACATCAATTTTCTTTTCATAAATTCTCTCTTAAATTTAACCTATAAACAGATTTTTTGTCTCTAACAGGTTGCAAAGATAACACTAATTATGACAAACCGGAAAAAGTGTTACGTATTTAACTAAAAAGTATTATTTTGCAAGCTCCCATCTAGTAAAAACCAACAAACTATAACTAGAAATATTCAATTTAATATATTTTAAAATAGAATTTCTATCATAAAGATAGCGTCTAAAAAGATATTTTCAAGATAAAAAGAACATTATTTCCTCCCAAATGGTATCTTTTTATCATTTTACATCTCCCGAAAGACTAAAGAACTATTAACAATGATGAAAACTGAAACGACCATGTACCAAGTTCTGCTAAAACTTTGCGCATTTCTTATGTAGGAATGATTTCGCAGGACGTTTCCATCAAACCGGGAGTAATAAAAGTCGTATTAAAAAGTGACGCAAAGGCACTGGATGAGGTTGTGGTGACAGCCATGGGTATCTCGCGTGAAAAGAAAGCACTGGGTTACGCCGTTCAGGACGTAAAATCAGATCAGCTGACGCAGGCTGCCAACTCCAATCTGGCAGGAGCGCTGCAAGGTAAAGTATCCGGTTTGGACGTTAAGCCTTCAAGTGGTATGCCAGGAGCTTCTTCACAGATCACCATCCGTGGTGCACGTTCCTTCTCGGGTGACAACACTCCGCTTTACGTTATCGACGGAATGCCGGTAACCAGTACGCCGGACGTTAGCACAGACATACAGAACAATGGTAGTGTGAGCGGAGCCGACTTCGCCAACCGTGCGGTAGATATCGACCCTAATGATATTGAAAGTATCAACATTTTGAAAGGACAGGCTGCTTCTGCACTTTATGGTATCCGTGCTTCTAATGGTGTGATTATCATCACAACCAAAAGTGGTAAAGGGCTGGAAAAAGGCAAACCACAGGTTAGCTTCTCTTCTAATGTCAGCTTCGATGTAGTCGGTCGTCTGCCGGAATTCCAGAAAACATACGCACAAGGTTCGGGTGGAGTATTCAGCACTACTTCGGGAACGTCTTGGGGACCTAAGATTTCCGAACTTCCAAACGACGCAACGTATGGAGGTAACACGGATAACGAATACACGCAGAAGTTCGGTAAGCAACAGGGAAAATATTATGTTCCCCAACGTGCAGCAGCCGGTCTTGACCCGTGGGCTACTCCACAGGCGTATGACAATGCAAAAGACTTCTTCGACACAGGAATCACCTGGAGCAATTCATTGAATGTAGCACAGATGCTCGAAAAAAGCTCCTACTCTATCTCATTGGGAAATACACATCAGGACGGTATTATCTCAAGCACTGGTATGGACAGATATAATGTAAAGGTTAGCGCCGACACCAAACTGACTAACAACTGGAGTTCCGGATTTACAGCTAACTATATCACTACTTCTATCGACAAGGCAGTGACTTCCGGTAACGGTCTGTTGAGAACGGTTTACGCAGCTCCTCCCAGCTATGATCTTGCAGGGATTCCAAGTCACGTAGACGGTAACCAATACACACAGAATTCTTTCCGTGGTAGCTTTGACAACGCTTATTGGGCGATGGACAACAACAAATTCACAGAAGATACCAACCGTTTCTTCGGAAATGTATACGCAAGCTATCAGACTGATTTCGGTACAACTAACCACAAGTTGAACGCAAAATACATGGTCGGCGTGGATGCTTACACCACTCACTATGTAGACAGCTACGGATACGGTAGTAACACGGGTGGCGGTCGCGGACAAATCGAAAACTACGGTTGGACGAACGCTACATACAACTCTTTGCTGACCATCAACTACGACTGGCGCATCAACGAGGACTGGGGATTGAATGCTGTATTGGGTAACGAAATTATCCAAAGTAACAGAAAGAAGTATTATGAATATGGTACGAACTACAACTTCCCGGGATGGAACCACATCAACAACGCCACTACTCAACAGACAGAGGAAGAGACGTGGAAAAACCGTACAGTGGGATTCTTCGGTAACGTATCGGCTTCTTACAAAAATATGCTTTATCTGACCCTCACCGGACGTCAGGACTACGTATCTAATATGCCACGCAACAACCGCTCGTTCTTCTATCCTTCTATTTCGGCAGGCTTCATCCTGACGGAACTGGATGCATTGAAAAACAATGTTGTTAATCACGCTAAATTGAGAGTATCTTATGCGGAAGTAGGACAAGCAGGGGATTTCCTCGAAAACTACTACTCAACTCCGACCTATGGAGGTGGCTTTTACACACTGACTCCGATCATGTATCCGATGAAAGGTACTACTGCCTATACTCCGTACTACACGATTTTCGACCCGAAACTGAAACCGCAGAACACACGTTCGTATGAAGTGGGTACTGACGTGAACTTCCTCGATAACTTAATCACATTCAGTTATACGTACTCACGCCAGAATGTAAAAGACCAGATTTTTGAAGTGCCTTTGGCTTCTTCTACCGGTGCCAGCAAACTGCTCACCAACGGTGGTAAGATTCATACCAACACGCACGAATTCACTCTCGGCTTCAACCCCATCCGGACGAAAAATATCAACTGGGATTTTGCATTCAACTGGACGAAGATCGATAACTACGTAGATGAACTGGCACCGGGTGTAGAAAATATCTCTCTGGGTGGTTATGTTACTCCGCAGGTACGTGCTTCGGCAGGTGAGAAATTCCCTGTTATCTATGGTGTAGGTTTCAAGAGAGATGAAAACGGTAATCGTCTGGTAGACGAAAACGGTCTTCCTATCGCTGGTGAAGCACAGGTAATCGGTAAGGTTTCTCCGGACTTCCTGATGGGTTTCAACACCACATTACGCTTATGGAAGTGTACAATCAGCGCAGTACTCGACTGGAAACAGGGTGGCCAGATGTACAGCAGAACAACCGGACTGGCAGACTACTACGGTGTCAGCAAGAGAACGGAAAACCGCGAAGGTACCATCATCTTCGACGGATACAAAACCGATGGAACTAAAAATGATATCGCTATCACAGGTGCAAACGCACAACAGGTATTTTACAGCCGCCTGAACGATATTGACGAATCTTCTGTATATGACAATTCTTTCATCAAACTGCGTGAAGTGGCTGTCAACTACAAAATTCTTCAAAAACGTTCGATAGAACTTTCTGTAAACGCATTTGCCAGAAATATCCTGATCTGGGCTCAATTGCCTGACCTCGATCCGGAAGCCAGTCAGGGTAACAACAACATGGCAGGAGCATTTGAAGATTATTCAATGCCGCAGACAGCTAGTTTCGGCTTTGGTTTCAACATTAAATTTTAATCTGCAAGACAATGAAAAAATATAAATCAATAGGAAAATTGCTGGCAGTTTCTTTCTTGACTGCTGCCATTGCTTCTGCTTGTACGGAAGACGCAATGGATAAAATCAATGAAAACCCTAACAATCCTCTGGATGCGCCTGCTAAATTTTTGATTACAGACTTAGGGGTAAGCACTGCATTCAGCACTGTGGGAGGGGATTTCTCGCTCTATTCTTCTGTTTACATTGAACACGAAACGGGTATATCCAACCAGCTTTACCGGGCGGAAGTACGTAGCGGAGAGCCTACAACGGCTACTACCTACAACAACGCATGGATCAACGTGTATTCAAATATCAAGAACGCTAAAATCGTTATCAAGAAGTGTGAAGAAGATCCTTCGGAAAAAGGAAACGTAGTGACGGAAGCAATTGCTAAAATCCTGCTCGCTTACAACGGAGCAGTGGCTGCCGATGTATTTGGAAATACACCGTACAGCCAGACTGGTATCCTCAATCCGGACGGCACACCAATGTATATGCAGCCCAAAATAGATACGCAGGAAAGCATTTATCAGGAAGTGATGCAGAATCTGGATGATGCCATCACTCTGCTGAATAACGGTACTGCCAAAGATGCAGGTCTGTCCGGCGCAGTCGGTTCTAAAGACTTGATCTACGGTTCAAACACCAGTACTCAAGCAAGTATGTGGCTCAAGACAGCTTATGCGTTAAAAGCACGCTATACAATGCGTCTGCTCAATAAAAGTGCCAATAAGACAACTGATCTTCAGAACATTCTTACTTATGTGAGCAAATCATTTGCTAATGCAAGTGAAGAATGTAAACTGGCTGTTTATGACGCTGATTCGCAGTTGAATCCGCTTTGGTCATTCAGCTATAGCCGTAACAGTTTGGCAGCCAGTGCCAGTCTGATTGAAAAGTTTGTTGAGCGCAATGACCCCAGAGCACCGCAAGCATTTCTGGAGCCCGATCCCACCGGCTATATTGCTTATGGATACGGAGGTACGCAAGCTACAGACATCGCAAGTATCAAAGCAGCTCCTAACGGAACCCCGCAAGAGTTGCAGAACAATTATGGTATGTCAATGATATCATGGGCAATGTCGGCTCCGACTCTTTTAATCAGTTATCATGAAGTGAAATTCCTCGAAGCAGAAGCATTATGCCGCTTGGGAGACAGACTGGATGAAGCTAAGAGTGCTTTAAAAGCTGCAATCACTGCCGGATTCGAGAATCTGGAAAACTCAATTATAGATGCCGCTGACACTTGGGTAGCTGATGGCGACAGTGATTTGGGTGCAGATGTAGCAGAAACCTATTTCACGGATGAAGTAGAACCGTTATTCGATGCCAACCCTCTGCAAGAGACAATGATACAGAAGTATCTCGCCTTCTTCGGTGCATCCGGCGAATCACTGGAAGCCTATAACGACTACCGTCGTTTGAAAGGTGCAGGAGAAAACTTCATTGTACTGAAGAACCCGCTGAACAACAATAAGTTCCCATTGCGCTTCGGTTATGGAGCAGACGACGTATTGGCAAATCCTGAAGTGAAAGCTGCTTTCGGTGATGGCCAGTATGTATATAGCGAAGCTGTCTGGTGGGCCGGCGGAAACAAATAATGAACTTAAAATCTCTCAAAGGAGAGACTTTACATAGAGTCGTTTCTGTACTCTAACAAATTAACAGAGGCGAACAAAAATAGGCCAACCGTGAGGTTCGCCTATTTTATTTTATCCAATTTCATCAGATGAATGCTCAAATAATAATAGAGAAAAAGGAATATTCAACGGCATCTTTTACATACCATTTTTCTACCCGACCATACTCTTTTCCTACTTTATTCCGTATTTAACGTTTAAGCACCTTTTAAATAAATTAAAAAAATTCCCGTACCAATCAATTTCACCACTGCAAATCGGGTAGATATTTGCTTAAAGTAGTGCGGAGAATACTCAAAGTAATAGGTTTCACCAACACTTCAGTTGCTCCTGCGTTCATTGCGTTTTCCTTATCCGAGCTGAAAGCATAAGCTGTCTGCATGATAATAGGAATTTCGGTATTAGACTCACGAATTATCTTCGTTGCCTCCAACCCGTTCATCACCGGCATCTTGATATCCATCAGCATTGCTTTGGTTCTTTCCTGATGCTGTTGAAACAACTCCACCATTTCCTGCCCATTTTTAGCCCACTCGATATCACACTTTTTGCCTATGATAGCCTTGATTAATTTAAAGTTGCTGTCATCGTCTTCAGCTACTAAAATTAAGGGTCTGAATTCATTCATTTGTTCGCTTTCCATATCGCTTATATATTGTTTTTTTATCTGTTTTTTGAGATTAATCTCCCTTTTCAGCCCGCAAGTTATAAAAAAGATTCATATATTTCGCTATCTTTGCGCCTCAATTTAAAAGAATAGTATGATTTCTGTTGACGGACTAGCCGTAGAGTTTGGCGGCACTACTTTATTTAGTGATATTTCTTTCGTAATTAATGAAAAAGACCGCATCGCACTGATGGGTAAAAATGGGGCGGGAAAAAGTACGCTGCTGAAAATTTTGGCAGGCGCACGACAACCGACACGTGGAAAAGTTTCCGCGCCCAAAGATTGCGTAGTAGCCTATCTGCCTCAACATCTGATGACGGAAGACGGAAGAACAGTGTTTGACGAAACGGCACAAGCTTTTTCACATCTGCATGAAATGGAAGCGCAGATTGAAAAACTGAACAAAGAGCTCGAGACACGGACGGACTACGAGAGCGACAGTTACATGGCGCTGATTGAAGAAGTGTCTGCCTTGAGCGAGAAGTTTTATTCGATTGACGCAACTAATTATGAAGAGGATGTGGAAAAGGCATTGCTCGGATTAGGGTTCACCCGGAGCGATTTTCAACGCCAGACGAGTGATTTCAGCGGTGGATGGCGGATGCGCATCGAGCTCGCTAAGTTGCTGTTGCAGAAACCGGACGTACTCTTGCTCGATGAGCCGACGAATCATCTGGATATTGAATCTATTCAATGGTTGGAAGATTTCCTTATTAATAACGGGAAAGCAGTTATCGTAATCAGCCACGACCGCAAATTCGTGGATAATATTACAACACGCACCATCGAAGTGACGATGGGACGTATTTATGATTATAAGGTGAACTATTCCCAATATCTGCAACTGCGTAAGGATCGCCGCGAACAGCAGCAGAAGGCATACGACGAGCAGCAGAAGTTTATTGCTGAAACGAAGGAGTTCATCGAACGATTCAAAGGAACATATTCAAAGACGTTGCAGGTACAGAGCCGCGTCAAAATGCTGGAAAAGCTGGAATTGCTCGAAGTCGATGAGGAGGATACTTCTGCATTGCGACTGAAATTCCCGCCTTCACCCCGTTCGGGCAGTTATCCGGTTATCATGGAAGGTGTTGGAAAGGCATACGGAGAGAAAGTGGTGTTCCGCAACGCTAACCTGACGATTGAGCGTGGTGATAAAGTAGCTTTTGTCGGTAAAAACGGTGAAGGTAAATCTACACTCGTGAAATGTATCATGAAGGAAATCGAACATGACGGTACACTGACTCTAGGACATAATGTACAAATCGGATATTTCGCTCAAAATCAGGCTTCGTTGATGGATGAAAACCTGACGGTTTTCCAAACGATTGACGATGTAGCCAAAGGGGATATCCGAAACAAGATTCGTGATTTACTGGGTGCCTTCATGTTTGGTGGTCCCGAGGAATCAATGAAGAAGGTGAAAGTACTTTCGGGTGGGGAGCGTACCCGCCTTGCCATGATTAAATTGCTGTTGGAACCTGTCAACCTCCTGATCCTGGATGAGCCGACGAATCATCTGGACATGAAAACGAAAGATATCCTGAAACAGGCATTGCTGGATTTTGACGGCACGCTGATTGTTGTTTCACACGATCGTGATTTCCTCGACGGACTGGTGAGCAAGGTGTATGAGTTCGGTAATCAAAAGGTGACGGAACATCTTTGCGGCATCTACGAGTTCCTCGAAAAGAAAAAAATGGATTCGTTGCAAGAACTGGAAAAGAAATAATAAATAATAAAAAGAGGGTATCGGCTGCAGGCAGAATAAAAGTATTTGTATATTTGCAACATCATTTATAACAGGCAGTTAGAAAAAAATGGATGAAACAAGGCAGTTATACATTATAAGCGGATGTAACGGAGCTGGTAAAACAACAGCTTCCTACACTGTACTGCCTGAAATTTTATTATGCAAAGAGTTCGTTAATGCGGATGAAATCGCCAAAGGTTTATCACCGTTCAATCCGGAAAGTATGGCTATAGAAGCCGGCCGTCTGATGTTGAAACGTATTAATGAACTATTAGCTGCTAAAGTAAGTTTCTCTATTGAAACAACATTGGCAACCCGTTCATACACCCGGCTCATTCAAAGAGCACAAAATGCCGGATATAAAGTCAGCTTGATTTATTTCTGGCTGAATTCTCCGGAACTTGCCGTCAACCGTGTGTTACAACGGGTCAATGAAGGGGGACATAATGTACCGATGGACGTTATCTACCGCCGATATCAGGCAGGCATTAACAATCTGTTTCAGATTTATATGCCGCGTGTAGACTATTGGCTGTTAGCCGATAACAGTATTTCTCCTCGAGTAATTGTAGCCGAAGGTTACCAACATGGCGAGGATCGAATATATGAACTTGAACTTTTTAAATGCATCAAGAATTATGTCAAATAATGAAATGCAAGAATTGAGCGATAAATTACGACGCGGCCTTCAGCTGGCAGAAAAGCGATTGCTGGAAAAAAATGCTCGCAATGGTAAACTCCTTAGTCAGGGAACACCAGATGGAAAAGTAATTTATGTATCAGCAACAGAATTGCTGGAACGTTTGCAAGAAAAAGAAAAGGAATCAATAAAAAAATAAATTCTCTAAAAGAAAGGATGAAAGGGAAGAAACGAATAATAGTAACTCTGCTGTTTTTAATCAACATTATAATGTTGGTGGCAGCCGTTATTCCCCATCACCATCACCCCAACGGAATGATTTGCATGAAGCAGGACTTGCCTGTAGAACAGCAATGTCCCACGCATCATCATCACCCGGGAAACGATTCATGTTGCAGCAGCGAATGTATGACTCGTTTCTACTCTCCCACTCCATCCGTACATACGGATAGCGGACCGGATTATGTATTCATCGCTACCCTGTTTACGGATGTAATCATCGAACATCTATTACGGCCACAAGAGAGACGGATTAAGAACTATTACGTCTACCGAGACTCTCTGCATGGCACGGATATACACCGTGCCACTCCTCTTCGTGCCCCTCCCTACTCTGTTTTTGCGTAAAAGCGTAAATGCAAATCAGTTGCATTTGCGTTACCTTATCTTTGTAGCGTAAAAAAACAGTAAAATTTAGTAGGAAAATATCATTATGAAAAAACTTATTTTCGTAGGAATCCTAGGCTTATTCGTGCTGGGTTCCTGTAATAATAGTACCGTCACACACACACACAATGAACACGATCATGCCACGGAAGGACATAATCACGAGGCAGAGGGTTCCGATCATTCTCATGAAGGCGAATGTAGCGGAGAACACAACCATGAAGCGGCCGATAGACATAACGAGTCTGCCGAAGCGCACAGTGATGAAATCATCCTTCCTAAGGCAAAAGCTGAAGCAGCCGGTGTCAAGGTGAGCGTTATCGAACCTGCACCTTTCCAGCAAGTGATTAAAACCAGCGGACAGGTGCTGGCTGCCCAAGGTGATGAATCGGTTGCCGTAGCTACAGTGGCCGGCGTTGTATCTTTCCGTGGAAAAGTAACGGAAGGAATGAGCGTCGGCAGCGGCACGCCGCTAGTCACGATTTCTTCAAAGAATATCGCCGACGGTGATCCGGTACAACGTGCCCGCATTGCCTACGAGGTATCTAAGAAGGAGTACGAACGTATGAAAGAGCTTGTTAAAAACAAGATTGTATCTGACAAGGATTTTGCACAGGCAGAGCAAAGTTATGAAAATGCCCGCCTTAGTTACGAAGCCCTTTCCAAGAATCATTCGGCTATCGGCCAAAGTATTACAGCTCCTATTGCAGGATATGTGAAAAGCATTCTTGTGAAAGAAGGTGACTACGTGACCATCGGACAACCGCTGGTGAGCGTGACGCAGAATCGTCGTCTTTTCCTCCGTGCCGAAGTGTCGGAAAAGTATTATCCATACCTCCGTACAATCAGTTCCGCCAATTTCCAGACTCCTTATAATAATCAGGTGTACGAACTAAAAGCTTTGAACGGCAAACTTCTCTCTTTTGGAAAAGCTGCCGGAGACAACTCTTTTTATGTGCCTGTCACTTTTGAGTTCGACAATAAAGGGGAAGTGATCCCCGGATCATTCGTAGAGGTGTTCTTGCTTTCTTCAACGATGGAAAACGTTCTTTCTCTCCCACGCACGGCACTGACAGAAGAACAAGGTATCTTCTTTATCTACCTGCAACTGGACGAAGAGGGTTATAAAAAACAGGAAGTAACGATAGGAGCCGACAACGGTAAAAGTGTTCAGATCCTGACCGGAGTGAAGGCTGGCGACCGTGTAGTGACCGAAGGTGCTTATCAGGTTCGACTGGCAAGCGCTAGCAATGCCATCCCGGCACATAGTCACGAACATTGATTAAATGAAGAATTAGAAATGAAGAATGAAGAATTTGGCTGCGCAATAATTGGTATATGTTTATTGCACGTGCTGCATAGTCATTCTTAATTCTTCATTTCTAATTCTTCATTCTTCATTCTTAATTCTTAATTCTTAAAGAAATGCTTAACAAAATTATACATTACTCCCTACACAACCGGTTGGTTGTAGTCTGCGCGGCCATCCTCCTGCTAATTGCGGGAACGTATACCGCCATGCATACGGAAGTAGACGTATTCCCCGACCTGAACGCACCTACGGTAGTCATCATGACCGAGGCCAACGGTATGGCTGCAGAAGAAGTTGAACAGCTCGTCACTTTTCCTGTTGAAACTGCCGTAAACGGAGCTACGGGTGTACGCCGTGTCCGCTCTTCTTCTACCAACGGATTTTCCGTTGTCTGGGTAGAATTTGATTGGGGAACCGATATTTATCTCGCTCGCCAGATTGTTAGCGAGAAGTTAGCAGTGGTCAGTGAATCACTGCCGGTCAACGTTGGTAAACCGACACTCGGCCCACAATCTTCCATCTTGGGCGAAATGCTCATCGTCGGTCTGACTGCCGACTCCACTTCGATGCTCGATCTTCGTACGATTGCGGACTGGACTATCCGTCCCCGTCTATTGTCTACCGGAGGAGTGGCACAGGTTGCCGTACTCGGAGGAGATATCAAAGAATATCAGATTCAGCTGGATCCCGAACGGATGCGTCATTACGGCATTTCGATGGGAGAAGTGATGGCTGTGACACAGGATATGAACCTGAACGCAAACGGAGGTGTGCTCTACGAATTTGGAAATGAATATATTGTACGCGGTGTACTTTCTACTTCTAAAACAGAACAACTTGGCAAAGCGGTAGTAAAGACAGTGAATAACTTCCCCGTCACGCTGGAAGATATTGCGGACGTAACCATCGGACCGAAAGCCCCGAAACTGGGAACTGCTTCAGAGCGTGGAAAATCTGCCGTACTGATGACTGTTACCAAACAGCCGGCTACCAGTACGCTGGAACTGACGGATAAATTGGAAGCATCTTTGAAAGACCTGCAAAAGAATCTGCCACCGGACGTAAAAGTTTCAACGGACATATTCCGTCAAAGCCGCTTTATCGAAAGTTCCATCGGCAATGTGAAGAAATCACTCTTTGAAGGAGGTATTTTTGTAGTAATCGTACTCTTCCTGTTCCTAGCAAATGTGCGCACTACATTGATTTCATTGGTAACACTGCCTCTTTCCCTGCTTGTTTCGATTCTGACACTACACTACATGGGACTGACAATCAACACCATGAGCCTCGGAGGTATGGCGATAGCCATCGGATCATTGGTAGACGACGCCATCGTCGATGTGGAAAACGTGTATAAACGACTGCGGGAGAACCGTCAGAAAGCAAAAGCGGAAAGGTTAAGTACACTCGAGGTGGTATTCAATGCTTCGAAAGAGGTGCGGATGCCTATACTTAATTCTACGCTGATTATCGTTGTCAGCTTTGTACCGTTGTTCTTCCTTAGCGGAATGGAAGGCAGAATGTTGGTTCCGCTGGGCGTTGCCTTTATCGTGGCATTGTTCGCGTCGACAGTAGTTGCTCTGACGCTGACTCCGGTGCTCTGTTCTTATCTATTAGGAAGCAATAAGACAAACAAGGAACTGAAAGAAGCTCCCCTTGCCCGTTGGATGAAAGGGGTTTACGAAAAGGCACTGACTTGGGTGCTGGCACACAAACGAGTGACACTTGGAAGTACAATCGCACTCTTTGTGGTTGCGCTCGGAGTGTTCTTTACACTCGGACGCAGTTTTCTTCCTTCCTTTAATGAAGGATCGTTCACCATCAATATTAGTTCTCTACCGGGTATTTCACTGGAAGAAAGCAATAAAATGGGACATCGGGCAGAAGAGTTATTGATGACGATTCCCGAAATACAAACCGTAGCCCGGAAAACGGGACGTGCCGAACTGGACGAACATGCATTAGGGGTAAACGTTTCTGAAATAGAAGCTCCGTTTGAACTGAAAGATCGTTCGCGCAGTGAACTGGTAGCTGATGTACGTGAAAAGTTGGGTACTATCACCGGGGCAAATATAGAAATCGGACAACCAATCAGCCACCGTATCGACGCTATGTTATCGGGTACGAAAGCGAATATCGCTATCAAGCTGTTCGGAGACGATCTGAATAAAATGTTCTCACTCGGTAATCAAATTAAAGGAGCTATCAGTGATATTCCCGGTGTTGCCGACCTGAACGTGGAACAACAGATTGAGCGTCCGCAGCTGAAAATACAGCCTAAACGGGAAATGCTGGCTAAGTTCGGTATTACTCTGCCGGAGTTCTCGGAATATGTGAACGTAGCTTTGGCTGGAAAAGTGATCTCGCAGGTTTATGAGCAAGGCAAGAGTTTCGATCTGATCGTGAAAGTGAAGGATGATGCCCGGGATGAAATAGAAAAAATCCGCAACTTGATGGTAGACACGAATGACGGTCGCAAAGTTCCTTTGAGCTATGTAGCAGAAGTGGTATCGGCCATGGGACCAAATACGATCAACCGCGAGAATGTAAAACGTAAAATTGTGATTTCTGCCAATGTGGCCGACCGCGATTTGCGTAGTGTTGTAAATGATATTCAGAAACGCATCGACACATCGGTGCAACTGCCCGAAGGCTATCACATTGAGTATGGCGGACAGTTTGAAAGTGAACAGGCTGCCAGCCGGACACTGGCGCTGACTTCATTTATCAGCATCGTAGTAATCTTCTTATTATTGTATAATGAGTTCCGCAGCGTGAAAGAGTCGGGCGTCATCTTGCTGAATCTTCCGCTGGCACTGATCGGTGGTGTATTTGCTTTGGTGATTACAACAGGAGAAGTCAGTATTCCGGCTATCATCGGTTTCATTTCCTTGTTCGGTATTGCAACGCGTAACGGTATGTTGCTCATCAGCCACTACAATCATCTGCAAAAGGAAGAAGGTTTGAATGTGTATGATAGTGTGATCCGAGGTTCTCTCGACCGTCTGAATCCGATTTTGATGACGGCATTGTCTTCTGCACTGGCACTGATTCCATTGGCGCTCGGTGGCGACTTGCCGGGTAACGAAATTCAAAGTCCGATGGCAAAAGTGATTTTAGGAGGGTTATTAACGTCTACTTTTTTGAACGGTTTTATCGTTCCGATTGTTTATCTGATGATGCATCGGAAAAAGGCCCAGGAAAGCCTGTAGCGGGTGATGTTTTTCCTCGGTGAGGAAACCATCGTTCCCCGGTGAGGAACCAAGTGTTTCTCGGTGAGAAACGGGTCGTTCCTCGGTGCCAAACAAATAGATGCCTTATCATAAAGTATCTATCAACAATAGCTTGTAATAAATAAAGAAATTAGAAATGAAACAAATCATGACCATAAGCGCTGCACTTCTTTTCTTAACCATAGGCGAAGTGCAAGCCCAAAACGGAATTGAACAGGTATTGAAGAATATCGAAACGAACAATAAGGAGTTGCAGGCAAACGAGCAACTGATTACTTCGCAGAAGCTGGAAGCTAAAACGGATAATAACTTGCCTGATCCTACTCTTTCTTACGCACATCTATGGGGAGCGAAAGATAAAAGCGAAACAATCGGCGAACTGGTTGTTTCACAAAGCTTTGATTTCCCTAGTTTATATGCTACACGCAACAAGTTGAATCGTCTCAAAGCCGGAGCTTTTGACAGTCAGTCGGATGTTTTCCGTCAAGAGAAGCTGTTACAGGCGAAAGAACTTTGCCTGGATATTATCATGCTTCGTCAGCAAAAGCATATTCTGGAAGAACGCCTCCGCAATGCGGAAGAACTTGCAAAGATGTATGCCAAGCGTCTTCAAACAGGAGATGCAAATGCTCTCGAAACCAACAAAATCAATCTGGAACTGTTGAATGTCAGAACAGAAGCGTCTCTGAACGAAACAGCACTCCGCAACAAACAGCAGGAGCTGAATACGCTGAATGGTAATATTCCGGTAGTTTTCGAGGAAAACCAATATCCGGCTATACCTTTCCCTACTGATTATCAAATATTGAAGTCGGAAGTCATGGCAACGGACCGTACTCTTATGGCACTCGGCAACGAAAGTCTTGTTGCCCGTAAACAGATTGCTGTCAATAAATCACAATGGCTACCCAAACTGGAACTCGGCTACCGCCGGAACACAGAAACAGGCGTACCTTTCAACGGTGTAGTGGTAGGTTTCTCTTTCCCACTTTTCGAAAACCGGAATAAGGTAAAAATCGCTAAAGCACAGGCTCTTAACATTGACTTGCAAAAGGATAATGCTACCCTGCAAGTAGAGTCCGAATTGGCACAGCTTTACCGGGAAGCGAAAACACTGCACGCTTCGATGGAAGAATACAGCAAGACTTTCCAGTCGCAACAAGATCTGTCACTGCTGAAACAGGCTCTGACAGGTGGACAGATTAGTATGATTGAATATTTCGTTGAAGTTTCTGTCATCTATCAAAGCCATCAAAATTATCTGCAACTGGAAAATCAGTACCAGAAAGCAATGGCACGGATTTACAAGAGTAAACTATAAATAGTACATAAAATCCTTTAGACATGGATTACGCTGAACATACTAATTTCTATTTTAAGTGATGTAAGTATGTTTATATAATAATTTCAGGCACGGATTACACAGATTTCACGGATTACGCTGTTACTTTATGACAATCATATTTCTAAAAGCCGTGAAATCCGTGTAATCCGTGCCTGAATATATTTCCCCTCTCCCTCTCATTTTCTTCAAGTTCCAACTAAATATTTCAAAATAATATGTTACATTTGCAACGAACATAAAATACAGATTATGAGACCTAAACAATTCTATCTATTCATATTATGTTGCATCCTTACACTATTCAGTGGATGTAAAGAGGATGAAGAAAATCCACTTCGTTTTTACAACAGTGAATATGAAGTGCCCATGGGTGGCAGACGTTACCTTGGACTGGAAAGCGGAAATGGTGATTACTCACTTGAAGTTAAAGACACACGCATCGCAAGCGCAGGAACCGAAACCGGCTGGACCGGAGTACCTGCCGGACGTATGATTTATGTTACCGGTATTCTCACCGGGCAAACTTATCTGACAGTAACGGACAACGCCACACAAGAAACCTGCATCCTGCCAATCAAGGTTGTCGACAATTACGAGGATATAAAGTTGCTCCGCAGCTACTTGTCTAACTTACCCAACGGAGACGCAAATCTTCTGCCCGGCATTTCCGACATTTTTCTAATTAACAATCACGCACGGGATGCTTATTTTTTCAAACAGGGAGAACAAACAGCTTTTTCATCCGGACTAACCTTAATAACTCGAGGAAGTTACAAACTGGAAAAAGAAGAAGGAAATAATGAGAAAGCTATACTGACTCTCACTTTTTCGGAAGATGCGGCAACGCCTATTTCCAATCATAAATTCATCTTGTGGGGAAATGCATACGTATTTCACCGCTTGGATAAAAGCTTGAATCTGAATTGGAATACTCCACCCATCGGAGAAACGCGGACATCACCTGCACCACCTCCTTCCTACACGCTGGAAGAAATCGCTGGAGGTGAACCAGGCACAGGCAAACAAATTAGTTTTACCCTTTCCGAACAGGAAATACCTGCCGGAATACTGCCTTAATCAGCAGGGTCTTCTTTAATCAACTGTACTTTCCGATAATATGCGTATATTTTCCGGCAAGTATCCGCTACGGATACGCCATTCTTGCGGATAAAGATTATTGGCACGATTGCCGATGTTCTTCACAAATCCGAGAGGAATATGCCGGTACGTAAGCAAAACATATCCACGAGGGGCTGTTACCGGCAAGGTAATGGCCTCTTTTCGTAAATAAGTGATAGCCTGTTTATAACTTATTTCTTCCGTAGCGAAAGCTTCCCGGCATAAAAGTGAACTACACATCGCCAATGCATGGTCAGGTATCAAATCCTTTCCTTTCACTTCTCCTATCTCCACTCCTGCCGATACGATTTTCAGGCATTGTTTCATTGCCATTAATTCATCAGCATAATGCTTTGAAAAAGCCTGGATACTTGTTCCTTCTGCCGACAATATATACTTGTCCGAATTTTCATCATTCAGCCAGCTTTTTGCAATATTCAGCTGTTCTTTCGAAACAGGAGAAGATGCTGCTCCTCCTTTCTTATCTTTCTTTTTAGAAGTCTTCTCCTTGGCGAAAGAAGATACCGGAATCTCGTCTCCTGTCTCCGGCTTCCGAAAAGCTGCCAGGAAAAAGCCTTCGCCTTTCGTCTTATGAGGGAAAAAATGATAGACAGGAATAGAAGATTTAGAACCATCACAATTATCCGGTAAAAGATCTCCTGTTATATTCCAGTTTTCCTGTACTTGCACAGTTAACGGTTCGGCTCCATACTCTTGTTGAATCCAACGTGCATTCTCTTCGTCCTCTTTTGTATTAAATGTACACGTACTATATATAAGAACTCCCCCAGGCTTCAACGTGTCCCAAATATCTCCAATAATCCGCCGCTGCCGCTGCCAACAGATTTCTACATTCTCGGAACTCCACTCTTCTACAGCAACAGGGTCTTTACGGAACATACCTTCACCGGAGCAAGGGACATCTGTAAGAATCACGTCAAAGAAAGACGGCAAAGCCGCAAAATCTGCCGGATCATTATTGGTTACTACCACATCCGGATGTCCCCACTTCGTTAAATTCTCCGCAAGAATCTGCGAACGATTCCGGATGACTTCATTAGCCACCAGTAAACTCCCTTCAGGAAGCACACTACGGGCATGAGTAGACTTTCCACCGGGAGCTGCACAAAGATCCAGCATCTTTACCGGTCCGGTGACATACTGCCGGAGCACCTGCTCCACAAACATAGAAGAAGCCTCCTGAACATAATAACAACCTGCATGAAACAATGGATCAAACGTGAAAGTGAGACGCTCATCCAAGTAAAATCCTTCGGAAGACCAAGGGACTTGATTAAATTCAAAATTGAAAGCTGAAAGTTGAAAATCAGTAATACAGCCTGCTTGCGGTACAATTCTGCATTTTCCATTTTCAATTTTTAATTTCCCATCATTCAACCGGATGCTGACAGGTGGTTCTTGTTGGATAGCAACAGCTAATTTGTCGTATTCTTCATCGCCCAACAGGGCACGGGTATAATCTATGAAAGAAGCGGGTAATTCCATTTTTCGTTATTAATTTCCGCAAATATCAAAAATATTTCGTCTCTTTGCAACTTTCTATGATATTAACTACGTCTAACAGACAAAGAAATAAATTAAAAAACTATTGATATGAAAAATTTTCTATTAGCATTGATGGTTGTACTGACCACTTGCACACTGGCTATTGCCCAAAACCAAACTACTGTTGTCCGCGATTCCGTCGGAAAAGTAAAGGTAACTGTGACCAAAGACAATAAAGCAAAAACAAACAATACTGCTGTCACAGTCATCGGTGTAGATACAGCGGACACTGATTCCACAGAAGTAGATGCAAACTCAAGTAATATCAGTACTGGTCATGGTAAGGCCAGTTTTACATTCGAATCGGATGACGACGATTTCCCATTCCACGGCTTTGGTATCAACGGAGGAATTCTCGTAGCAATCATATCAATCATTGCCGTTTTCGGATTTCCGGTATTCATTCTGTTTGTAATCTTCTTCTTCCGTTATAAAAATCGGAAAGCACGCTATCGTCTTGCCGAACAGGCACTCGCTGCAGGTCAGCCATTGCCAGCAGAATTTATTCGTGAAAATAAAACGGTTGACTCACGTTCACAAGGCATCAAGAACACCTTTACAGGTATCGGTCTTTTCATCTTCCTTTGGGCAATCACCGGTGAATTCGGAATTGGAGCGATCGGTTTACTCGTTACATTTATGGGTATCGGACAATGGATCATCGGTAGTAAACAACAGGCTCAAGGTACAGATGCTCCCCGGACGTATACTACCCATAAAGATGAAAAAAAGAATCAGGATAACGTCAAAAACGATAGCTTCGAAATCATCCCTTCCGCACCCGGAGAGAAACATAATGAAGTAAACGAAGAAAAGAACGACGAGAATAAATGAGCCAACTCAATGATATATCGTTAGTCGCGCAGGTCGTGGTGTTCAAGAACACCAGGGCCTTCGACCAGTTGGTGGAGAAGTACCAGTCGCCCATCCGGCGATTCTTCCTGAACCTGACTTGCGGCGACAGCGAATTGAGTGACGACCTTGCACAAGATACATTTATCAAAGCATATACAAACATTGCCTCTTTCCGAAACTTGTCAAGTTTCTCTACGTGGCTGTACCGTATTGCTTATAATGTTTTTTATGATTATATTCGCAGCCGGAAAGAGACAGCCGACTTGGATACAAAAGAAATAGACGCCATCAACAGTACCGAACAAGAGAATGTAGGACAGAAAATGGATGTTTATCAGTCACTCAAAATGCTGAAGGAAGTGGAAAGAACCTGCATTATGTTGTTCTATATGGAGGACATTAGTATCGACAAAATAGCAGGTATTGTAGGAGTACCGTCAGGAACGGTGAAAAGCCACCTGTCACGTGGAAAAGAAAAATTAGCAACGTATTTAAAACAAAACGGTTATGACAGAAATAGACAATGATAAGCTCTTGCGCGATTTCTTCGCAGAAAACAAGCAGGAAATAGCAGACAACGGATTCAGTCGCCGTGTCATGCACCATTTACCCGGTCGTAGCAACCATCTGGCTCGTATCTGGAGTGCCTTCGTAATGACTGTGGCTGCCGTACTTTTTGTATGGTTAGGCGGATTGGAAGCAGCTTGGGGAACAATAAGAGAAGTATTTATCAGTATGATTAATCATGGTACTACCGGCCTTGATCCAAAGTCAATTATTATCGCGGCTGTCGTATTATTATTTATGGCTACACGAAAGGTTGCTTCTATGGCATAAACAAAATAAATACAGATTAAAAGTCCAAAGCATAAGTTTCCCGGATTTTTATCTTTATGAGTCAAAGAACTCTTTATCCCTCTCTTTTAGTGTTAAACAATAATAAATCTACCCTTTACTCCAAGTAAGCCCAAACATAGATGTTGTATATTTGTTGCTCTGTAAACTAAAATAGAGAGAAGAGTTTTGAAACTACGTATATTTATTTTATTTCTATTCCTGCCTTTATTACATGTTCAGGCAGATGTCATCGACAGTCTGATGACGCAGCCCAGAGACTCAATCGGACTAACAAGCGATTCCCTAGTACTGCATTTCCTAGAAGAGTCGGGAATCCCTATATCTGATAATAATAAAGTCAAACTGCTAAAAAGCGGACGGGAGAAGTTTATCGATTTATTTGAAGCCATCCGGGAAGCTAAACATCATGTTCATCTGGAATATTTCAACTTCCGAAATGACTCCATTGCCAATGCTTTGTTCACTTTATTAGCCGAAAAAGTGAAAGAAGGTGTTGAAGTACGAGCTATGTTTGACGCTTTCGGAAACTGGTCGAACAACAAGCCCCTTAAAAAGAAACACCTCAAGAAAATACGTGAACAGGGAATCGAAATCGTCAAGTTTGACCCGTTCACCTTCCCTTATATCAATCACGCCGCCCACCGCGACCATCGCAAAATTGCTGTTATCGACGGAAAAGTGGCATATACAGGCGGAATGAATATCGCCGATTATTATATCAACGGACTACCCAAAATCGGAACCTGGCGTGATATGCACATGCGTATCGAAGGGGATGCAGTCAACGATTTGCAAGAGATTTTCCTGACGATCTGGAACAAAGAGACTAAACAGAACGTAGGAGGAGAAGCTTATTTCCCCCAACATGAGGGACAGACAGACAGCACAAATATCGTTGTAGCAATTGTAGACCGTACCCCGAAAAAGAATAGCCGTATGTTGAGTCATGCCTATGCCATGAGCATTTATTCGGCACAAAAGAATGTTCATATCGTCAATCCTTATTTTGTACCGACTTCTTCCATCAAAAAGGCGTTGAACCGGACAATCGACCGGGGAGTAGATGTAACCATCATGGTTTCCTCTGCTTCCGATATTCCTTTTACCCCGGATGCCGCACTTTATAAGTTACATAAACTGATGAAAAGGGGAGCTACTGTCTACATGTACAACGGGGGATTCCATCACTCGAAAATTATGATGGTGGACGA
Source organism: Bacteroides sp. 1001302B_160321_D4 (assembly GCF_015667765.1). Lineage (NCBI taxonomy): Bacteria > Pseudomonadati > Bacteroidota > Bacteroidia > Bacteroidales > Bacteroidaceae > Bacteroides > Bacteroides sp. 1001302B_160321_D4. The sequence continues at coordinate 29,134 of NZ_JADPLO010000065.1, forward strand.
CTTGTTCTGCACAGTCGGTACTGCCAACCTGAACAGCCGCAGCCTACGATATGACTACGAAACAAATGCCTTTATTTTTGATAAAAGAATAACGGGTGAATTGAATAATATGTTCCGAAACGATATCGAGCATTGTACCCAGCTGACACCGGAGTTTTGGAAAAAGCGTTCTCCCTGGAAGAAGTTCGTCGGCTGGTTTGCTAATTTATTCACTCCATTTTTGTAATTTTGTACGGAGAATCATTTTCACTGCAAATTATTCATTATGAAACAATACCTGGATTTACTCAATCGCGTGCTAACCGAAGGCACGGAAAAAAGTGATCGTACCGGAACCGGAACGATCAGTATCTTCGGTCATCAGATGCGTTTTAACCTTGATGACGGTTTCCCGTGCCTGACAACCAAAAAACTGCATCTGAAATCAATCATATACGAATTGCTTTGGTTTCTGCAAGGAGATACAAACGTGAAATACCTGCAGGAACATGGAGTACGTATTTGGAACGAATGGGCGGACGAAAACGGTGATTTGGGTCATGTCTATGGTTATCAATGGCGTTCATGGCCTGATTACAACGGCGGCTTCATCGACCAGATCAGCGAAGTAGTGGAGACACTCAAACACAATCCGGATTCACGCCGTATCATCGTTAGTGCGTGGAATGTAGCAGATTTGAACAATATGAATTTACCTCCCTGCCATGCATTCTTTCAGTTTTACGTAGCAGACGGGCGGTTGAGCCTGCAACTATATCAACGCAGTGCCGATATATTTCTCGGTGTTCCCTTCAACATTGCTTCATACGCATTATTACTGCAAATGATGGCACAAGTGACAGGTTTGAAAGCCGGCGATTTCGTTCATACTTTCGGTGATGCTCATATCTACCTGAACCATCTGGAACAAGTGAAGCTCCAATTATCACGGGAGCCTCGTCCATTGCCGCAAATGAAAATCAATCCGGACGTAAAAAACATCTTCGATTTTAAATTTGAGGACTTCGAATTAGTGAACTATGATCCGCATCCGCATATTGCAGGAGCAGTAGCCGTGTAAAAAATATGAGTAAAGTATCCATCATTGCTGCCGTAGATCGCCGCATGGCTATAGGCTTTGAGAATAAGCTTCTTTTCTGGTTACCGAATGATTTGAAACGTTTCAAAGCATTAACTACCGGAAACACCATACTTATGGGACGCAAAACTTTCGAGTCATTACCGAAAGGCGCATTGCCCAATCGAAGAAATATCGTTTTATCTTCCAATCCGGACACGGTATGTTCCGGTGCGGAAGTGTTTCCTTCACTCGAAACGGCTTTGAAAAGTTGCCGGGAGGATGAACATATTTATATTATAGGAGGGGCAAGCATTTATCAGCAGGCTCTTTCCTTCGCTGACGAACTTTGCCTGACAGAGATAGACAGTACGGCCCCCGAAGCTGATGCCTATTTTCCGGAAGTATCTTCAAAGGTATGGCAGGAAAAAAGCAGAGAAGCCCATCCTGCGGATGAGAAACATCTCTGCTCTTATGCTTTCGTTGATTACGTAAGAAAGTAAGAAAATTGTTTCTTACTGTGATCCAACCACGAATACTGACTAATGATTAATCTTCATCTTCTATGTCGACCATAATCGGCATCTGCCGCTTAATGGCTTCATGGAAGGAGATTAATGTTTCGGTACGCGCCAAGCCCAATGGTTGCAACTTATCGTGAATAATACTCAATAAGTGGTGGTTATTCTTCGCGTAAATTTTGATAAACATATCGTATTTTCCGGTAGTGAAATGACATTCCACCACTTCGGGGATAGCCTCTAAAGCTTTTGTTACCGAGTCAAAGGATTCGGGGTCTTTTAGATATATACCAATATAAGCGCAAGTCTCATATCCGATTTTCTCGGGGTCGATAACATACTCCGAACCTTTTAATATTCCTAGATTAGTAAGCTTCTGAATACGCTGATGGATCGCAGCACCGGAAACATTACATGCTCTTGCCACTTCTAAAAAAGGAATACGCGCATTCCCTGCAATCAGTCTCAGAATTTGCTCATCTAATGCATCTAATTGATGATGTCCCATTTTTGAATCAAATTGTTTTTATCAATGAATCTTTTATGCAAAGTTAGCGATTTTTCGACAACAAATACTATAATCTATTACTTTTATTTGCAGAAAGCGGATAAGTCAACAATAGTTCGTACCTTTGCGAAAAACATAAATATACCATTTATATGAAACATATTTGCTGTATCATTCTGTGTTTCTGCACTTCTATAGGAAGTTATGCCCAGAATTTCGCTGATTATTTTCAGAACAAAACATTGCGAGTGGATTATATCTTTACCGGGGATGCTACACAACAGGCTATTTATCTGGATGAGCTTTCACAGCTCCCTACCTGGGCAGGGCGTCAACATCATCTCTCCGAACTTCCCTTGGAAGGCAACGGACAAATTATTGTGAAAGACCTTGCCAGCAAACAGTGTATCTACAAAACTTCTTTCTCTTCTTTATTTCAAGAATGGCTGTCAACAGACGAAGCCAAAGAAACAGCTAAAGGGTTTGAGAATACCTTTCTTCTTCCCTATCCCAAACAGCCTGTAGAAATAGAAGTGACTTTATATTCTCCACGAAAGAAAACAATGGCTACTTACAAACATATCGTGCGTCCGGATGACATATTGATTCATAAACGGGGAGTATCACATGTTACTCCACACCGGTATATGCTGCAAAGTGGCAATGAAAAAGACTGCATAGATGTTGCTATCCTGGCAGAGGGATATACAGAAAAAGAAATGGATATATTCTATCAGGATGCACAACGTACCTGCGAAAGTTTGTTTTTGTACGAGCCGTTCCGTTCCATGAAGGGTAAATTTAATATTGTTGCCGTAGCCAGTCCTTCAACGGATAGTGGTGTCAGTGTTCCCCGCGAAAATCTGTGGAAAGAAACGGCGGTTCATTCTCATTTCGATACCTTTTATTCAGATCGCTATCTGACTACCAGCCGGGTAAAGTCTATCCACAATGCATTGGCTGGTATCCCTTACGAGCATATCATTATCCTCGCTAACACAGATGTATACGGCGGAGGAGGAATATACAATTCTTATACGCTAACCACAGCTCATCACCCTATGTTCAAACCGGTGGTAGTGCACGAATTCGGACACAGCTTCGGCGGATTGGCCGACGAGTATTTTTATGAGGATGATGTGATGACGGATACTTATCCACTGGATGTCGAACCGTGGGAACAGAATATTTCAACACAGGTGAACTTTGCTTCCAAATGGAAAGATATGCTTCCACTAGGCACTCCGATCCCTACTCCTATTGCTGAAAGAAAGAAATATCCGGTAGGAGTATATGAAGGAGGCGGCTATTCCGCTAAAGGTATTTACCGTCCTGCCTACGACTGTCGCATGAAAACAAACGGATACCCGGAGTTTTGCCCGGTTTGTCAACGTGCCATCCGCCGAATGATTGAGTTTTATGTTCCTTAATTGAATAACAATCATCGATGGTAACCAATGGTAAATACTCATCCAAAAACAAAATCAATATACAATCATATTATTGTCAAACTTAAAACCCAAACCTCATGATTAGACTTCAACCAATCAGTACGTCGGACCTGCAACATTACAAATTCATGGAAGAGCTCCTGATTGATGCATTTCCACCGGAAGAGTACCGTCAGCTGGAACAACTGCGCGAGTACACTGACCGTACGGGCAACTTTCATAATAACATCATCTTCGACGATGACCTGCCAGTCGGCTTCATTACCTATTGGGATTTTGACAGTTTCTACTATGTAGAACACTTTGCAACCAATCCTGCCCTGCGAAATGGAGGTTATGGAAAACGTACACTGGAATACTTGTGCAATTATTTAAAACGCCCGATCGTATTGGAAGTAGAACGTCCGGTGGAGGAAATGGCCAAACGACGTATCAGCTTTTATCAACGCCAGGGCTTTACACTATGGGAAAAAGACTACTGTCAACCTCCTTACAAACCCGGAGATGATTTTCTTCCCATGTATTTAATGGTACACGGAGAGCTGGATTGTGAAAAGGATTTTGAAACAATCAAAAAGAGAATACATAAAGAAGTATATGGAGTAAAAGACAATTAAAAAAGAATCCCGATAGAAAGAGTTGTACAA
>NZ_JADPLO010000066.1:0-31455 GCF_015667765.1 Bacteroides sp. 1001302B_160321_D4
AACGACAATCTGAATTTGCGCCCTGAAAGGGCATAATTGTATACAGTTCCGCCCTTTCAGGGCTTGTGGCTGGTGTGCTTTTTTCGTAGGGCGTTGCCCTACGCTATATAATTAAGCCCTTTCAGGGCACCCCAATAAATATATAATTGTAAGAACCGATAAATTCCCATTTACCGGCGTAGCGCCGGAGCAAGGTTTCCATTCGGTATTCCCTGAAAGAGATACAGTTCCACCCTTTAGGGTATGTCTAAAACGATAACATGCCGAATGGAAACCTTGTTGGGGCGCTACGCCCCTAAATTCTCATTTATTTATCTACTTATTTTTGACTCGCTACACTATTTCCGTTTTATCAATCATTTTGATTCGCTCGATGAGCTCATTTCCAAGAGCCGTTTTATCTTCAATATGTTTCAACACCGCAGTCACAAATGTATTGCTTTCGAAATCACCGCGTACTTGCTCAAAGTCCTGCTTCATTTCGTCATGAGAGCCATCAGCACCGAATCCGGTCATAGAAGATAACGAGAATTCTTTCTTAGCATCCTCATATACCATCTTGTCCAATCCGACAACAGCTTGCTGCCAGGCTTTCACGATACCGATGATATCTTGCGCTGTTATCGTTTCCGGATCTAAGCCATAAAATTCCTGAATCTTATGATAAGCCCATGTCCATTCATAAGTATAATAATTCTCGTGCATTTCCGCGAAGCTTGCATTGATGGACTTCAAACGATTGACTGCTCCTTTCTCAATACCATCCAGTAGTCGGTCGATCTCACTCTTGGGAGCAATCAGTCCGGAAACATCTACCCATTCGCCAATACCAATTTCCGTATCGGGTTTCAGGCGTTGACGGATTTCTTCATTGCTCTGGAAGTTAATGCCTTCCAGTCGTTTTATAATGGAGTTTCCTAAGAACTTGTGGATAGCAATTTCATAAAAACGGATTCCGTTGTTCAAAGAAGAGTTCTTGATTTTAGCACTCTGGTAAGAGTAGATTTCTGAAGTTTCACCGGACACACGTTTCAATTCTTTCAAAATGGAACGCCCTTTGAACATCTTCTGAATGGTATAAGGACTCAACAGGTTATAGTTGATATAATCCAGCCTGTTCGGGTCTTTACGATTATCACGTTTCGGCCATTTTTGTGCGTCACGGATAGTACCTACACTTCTTAAGTTGACTCCCGGAACCAGATAAGTCGTATTCCGCTGCTCTATCAGGTAAGAGAAAGGAAGATTAGAAGTATCGGCATGATTGACATGACGTCCCATTACCAAAGAGAAAGCTCCGACACGTGCCGGCCACAAGATATAGGAATCAGAAGTGGTCTTCGCTCCCCTTTCCATCGTTCCTTGATGGATAGGCCCCAACTTATACATGTGGTTGCTCTGATTGGATCCCGAACCTGCATTCATAAACGAGAACATCCCGGCAATCAGCAAAGTAGATTTATGATGTGTCACGGTGAAAGGACCTGCGAAAATAGCACATGCCTCACCGTTCTCTCCTTGGCAATTACTAAAAAACAAAGAATCGGAAGCGGAATAATTATGTCCCAATTTACAGGATTGTCCGACGAAACAACGAGTCAACATCGTGCCGTCATCCACTTTAGAGCCGGAAGAGATGATAAAGTCATCACAGATTACACCATGTCCGATATGTACAGGTGCCGTCACATTACTATTGACGCTGCCATTGGATAAGCGGCAGGTCCCACAGATATGGCAGTAATCACCAATCCGGACATTCTTGATCGAGCCCGTATTGAGAATCATCACATGATTGCCAATACTGCCGACAGCAGAAGCATGTTTATTGGAATAATAATCCGCAATAGATTTCATACGGTTTATCAGCTCGGGACGATGGCGGTACAGTGCAAGAATATATGCCTGGTGCGCAGACAATTTATCGTTCATCAACACCTCACGGCCTCCTGTTTCATTCAAGACAGCCACTTCTACCCCATTACCAAAAGTGCTTAACCTATCCACTAAAATAATATCTACATTCTCAATGAAGGTGTCACTGCCAATCTCATAATTAGCAATATAGTTCTGTATATTCTCAATACAGCAGTTATCGCCCACCGACACATTGTGCAACGTCACATGACGTAATCCCGAATGTTTCTTGATTCCCCCCGGCAATGTAAATTCAGCTTCGAATACCCCCAGTTTTACTTCACCCGAGAAACGGGTATGATGGACGTACTCACAATTAAAACCCTCTGCCACTGATACATTTCCCCAATCATCGGCCAGACATGACTGGCTCTTCAACTGAAGTATCTCATCTTCAGTCAATCTACGATAGTCTTTCATCTTAATAATGTGTTAATGTGCCCATATGCCAATGTGCCAATTCTGATGCAGTATGCGCAACCAATTGGCACATCAGCACATTAGCATATTGATTATTCTTCCTCTTCTTCGTAGGTCTGATAAAGAAAATCGTTATAGGGATATTTCTGAACGTGTAATTCTTTCACTCGCTGATAAACTACATTTTTCAGTTCGTCTATATTGATTCGTTCGCGGGCGGAAATAAAGAGGCAGTTATCCTCCATTTTTGCCATCCACGTCTTCATCAGTTCTTCGAGTGTTAAGTTTTCCTTTGTTCGGGGGGTAAGGTCGTCCGGCGCTTTCTCCACGTAGGTGTAAGCGTCTATTTTATTAAATACAAGTATCATAGGTTTGCCACTGCCTCCAATCTCTGCCAGGGTCTTGTTCACCACCTCAATCTGTTCCTCAAATCCGGGGTGGGAAATATCGACTACGTGCACAAGCAAATCTGCTTCACGTACCTCATCCAGGGTAGATTTAAAAGATTCTACCAAGTCGGTAGGTAACTTGCGAATAAACCCTACTGTATCTGACAACAGGAACGGTAGATTATCGATAATCACTTTGCGCACAGTAGTGTCTAAAGTAGCGAACAGTTTGTTTTCCGCAAACACTTCACTCTTGGAGAGAAGATTCATCATGGTTGATTTTCCCACATTGGTATAACCAACCAGTGCAACACGTATCATGCGTCCGCGATTCTTGCGTTGGGTAGCTTTCTGCTTGTCAATCTCCGCCAGACGTTCTTTCAGCAATGACATACGGTTCAGGATGATACGGCGGTCCATCTCAAGCTGTGTTTCACCCGGACCACGAAGTCCCACGGAACCTTTGCCACCACCGGCACCGGAACCACCTCCCTGGCGTTCCAAGTGAGTCCAAAGCCGCTGCAAACGCGGCAACATATATTTATACTGTGCCAGTTCTACCTGTGTCTTCGCATTGGCTGTCTGCGCACGCATGGCAAATATATCAAGAATCAGTGAAGTACGGTCCAGTATCTTCACTTTCAGTTCAGCTTCAATATTACGAATCTGTTTCGCAGAAAGCTCATCATCAAAGATGACCATTCCTACTTCACGTTCTGCTTCCTCTTCGTCATGGATATATTGTCTGATTTCTTCCAACTTTCCTTTTCCAACATAAGTCACAGAGTTAGCCGTCGGCAACTTCTGTGTAAATCGTTTCACAACTTCCGCCCCAGCCGTCTCGGCAAGGAAAGCCAGTTCATCCAGATACTCGTTTGTTTTACGCTCATCCTGCGTCTGTGTGATGAGTCCTACAAGCACTGCTGTTTCTACTTTGGCTTCGGATATTACAAATTCTTTCATTCTTTACTTCTATTATATATAATAATGTGGGCGCAAATATAACAAAAAAAAAGAGGACAATGTTTTATTGTCCTCTTTTTCGTATCATTTATGGTAATTCAATTATAAATCAAACCATAGTTTTTCCCAGATTTTCGGAGATTCTTTCGGTGCATTAATATTAGCTGTCATTTCTTCAGGACTATATTCCCATCTTCTGATCAATTCTTTTGAAGTTGCATCTTCCGGGACTTGCAATGTCGGGACCTCGTTTCCGGCAGTACCAGATCGCCTCCATTGTACAAACTCCTCAAACGGACGATCCATCAAATCAATCCATTGCTGCATATGAATCTCATACAGAGCTTTTTCCTGGGTCATCGTTGTCAATTCCGGTAAACCTGTAACATATGTATCAATATCGGATTCCGCAACTCCATAAAAAGCACATGCTTCACGAATTCCTTTCAGGTACAGTTCATTAGCTTTCGACAGATTTTGAGCAACTCCTAATCCGCGCGCATAAGCTTCTGCTTCCAAAAGTAGCTGTTCTTGACAAGAATAAATCAATTCCGGAGCGTCTCTTCTGAAAAGGTAGTTGCTTACAACAGATGACAGTAGATTTTCTTCATCATCCGTCTTTGCAGCCTCTCTATTACCCAACCCCCGGTATACACCATCCGCACCCGGTTCAAAATAACAGGGAATACGGGGATCATTACGTTCTTGCATCGGTTTCAACATATAATTGCTGGCAAAGAACAATATTTGTGTCCCCCCAACCAATTCTATAAGTTCATATTTAGGGTTCTGGTTACCCGGATCTGTAGAGTAAGGAAATACCAAATTGTCCGCTGCTGATGCAACCATTCCTCCAGCCTGCAGCAACGTACCAATAGCAGCAGCCTTAGAAGGGTCTTTATCTACCATAACCATCAATGTTCTGAATTTTAAAGACTTTGCCAAAGTCATCCATTTGTTCATATCACCTTTGTAATAGATATCGTACTCATCAATTGCATTAGCATCATTCAGATCTATAAGCTGTAATGCCTCATCAAGTAATGACAAAACACCATTCAATACACTTTCCTGAGAATCAAATTTCGGATATTTAATTGTTCCGTTCCAGGATTCTGTGAAAGGAATATCTCCCCACAACATCGTTGCCTCATACATATGCTCAGCCAAAAGAATCTTACACTGCGCAATAGCATTGTGATTCACCGGTTCTGACTCTTCTGCATTTTTAATAGCTAACATCAAATTATTGCCACCTACAGAATAATAATGTTTCCAGACATTCCCTGTACTATAAGGAGAAATAGTATATACAGATTCATCCCAGCCACCGTAATCAAGTCCACCATCAACTTGACACTGCGAACTCATAGATAAAGGAATATAAAAGTCACCACCAGTGCGTGTTCCAGCCCAGTTTACAGCTACATAGTTAAACAAATACCCGGGATCAACTTTCTCGGCAGTATTGGGATCATGGTTAATATCGAGCCAATCGCTACATGAAGTTAAACATGCCAAAGCGCTCAATGCGTATGTTAATATTTTCTTTTTCATTATCATATTCGTTTAAATCTTACAATGTTAATCTGACATTAAATCCAAAACTTCTGGTAGAAGGTATGCTGTTAAACTCTACACCACCCCCAATCTGAGAAGGACCGAAGAAGTTAGCTTCCGGATCAATATGTGGCACATGATCTTTAATAATCCATAAGTTACGTGCCTCAAAACCTAAATCCAATGATTTAACAAAAAAGCTCTTGAACCATTTGCGTGGGAAGCTATAAGACAACTGTACCTCTCTGAGTTTTACAAATGATGCATTATAGATATTCCCTTCATTATTACTAGAATTGGATATATGCTGCCAATAATCCTGCATACTTTTCACAGGAACATCATTAGGTCTATATGTTCCATCATCCTGAAGGATTACACCCGGCTCAATAAAGGAAGCATCTTCACGGTGAGCTATTGTTTCAGCAGCCAAACCGCTACTTCTTAAATTAGCTACAGTCTCTGAATACAAAGAACCTCCATGACGGATATCAATCAAGAAACTCAAGGTAACTCCCTTATAAGTAAATGTATTGTTGATTCCCATCGTAAAATCAGGATATACATCTCCTAAACGCACGTTATTAACAGTTTCTCTCAAACCTGTTTTAGAATTAATCACATAATTTCCTTGGTCATCACGTTTCCAACCCGTGCCATACAAGCCAAACGAATCTCCTTTAGCAGCCTTAATTTGTAAACCGCTCAGTCCACTCGTTAACGTATATTCATCAAGTCCTTCAGCTAACTCCTCCACTGTCTGCTTATTTGAAGCAAATGTTGCATCCAGGTCCCATTTAAAATCACGTGTTTCCACAGGAGTCAACCCCAAAGTTACTTCAACACCTTTATTGGCAATCTTCCCGGCATTAATATTATTGGCAAAGTAGCCTGTTGACAATGGGACATCAATACTTACAATCTGATTCTTTGTAATATTGCTATAATAAGTCATATCTAACCTAATTTTTCCACCGAAGAAACGCAAATCAGCTCCAACTTCAAAAGAACTTTGATTTTGCGGCTTCAAATTCTCATTTGGTAAGACACGAGGTCCCGTAAAGCCAACTAATCCCATATGGGGGAAAGTGTTAACATTACCCAGATATTGCAAAAAGTAAGTACTAGCGGGAGTATATTTAAATGCCAAATTGTACGGATCTTCATCACTACCCACATTAGCATAACTCAAACGAACCTTACCAAAATTCAGAATATCTTTGTTTTCCATCAACTCCGTAAAAATAAAACTACCACTTATGGAAGGATAGAAATAGGAACGATTATTGATCGGTAGAGTAGACGACCAGTCATTACGTCCTGTTACATTTACGAAAAGCATATCTTTGTATCCCAAACTAATATCTCCATATAAACCAACAAGACGTTTCTTTTCATAATAATTTACCGGAGTAGTAGACTTCGCATTAGTATATGTGTATAGCCCATCAACAACCAGATTCTGCGCCTGCACATTTTCATTCTTCCATTCCTCCTGATAGAGATTATGCCCCATCATTACCTTAAAATGATAGTCATTTGCAAAAGTCTTCTCGTAAGAAACCATTAAGTCATTATTTATAATTCTTTTATACAAATTCCAAGTCTGGAACTTTCCGTTCAAGGCTCCTACAGTACCTTTTGCATATACCTTACGCCTTCCTTCTGTGTAAAAATCTGTTCCGGCATTATTGGTGATAGTCAGTCCTTCAATCGGTTTATAAGTCAATGTGATATTACCAATCATACGATCTAAATTATTGGTAAACTTATTCTTATTAATAATCCAATATGGATTATTACTTTTACCTTCCGGATCTAATGTGATTTGCTTTCCATTCTCATCCACCCAATTCTTTTGAATATCATGTATATCAATAGTTCTCGGCAATCCATTAATCAATGGAATCAGTAGGTTACTATCATTTGCACCTTGCGCTGGACGACCTTCAGAGTCGGAACGTATATATTGAGCAGAAATACGACCTGTGAAGTTCTTAGTAAAATTCATACCCGCATTGACAGAAAAAGCGTATTTATTATAGTCAGATCCAGGTACAACACCAGTCTGATTAGTAGAAGTAAAGCTCAAACGGAAGTCCGCCTTTTCACCACCCCCCGCAACTGATACATTATTAATATAACTCATTCCCGTTTCATAGAAATCCTTTACATTATCAGGATTTGCCTTCAAAGTCACTTTATCACCTTTGTAATCTGTAAACTGCTGATCTTGTACCGATGAGATCTTCGGTCCCCAACCATTCAACATTTTCACATTATATACACCATAACTGCCTTGTGCATATTCATTTTGAAAGTCAGGTAACTTTAGTACATTTTCAAATCGTGTAGAAGAGTTTACTGTTACAAACACCGGTGAGTTCTTCTTTCCCTTCTTAGTAGTAATAACGATAGCACCATCCTTTGCACGCGCTCCATACAATGCTGTTGCAGCTGCTCCCTTCAATACATTGATAGATTCAATATCATCTGAATTAATATCCCCTGCACGATTACCGACATCAACTATACCATTAGTTCTGTCAGGGTTATAGGAACCATTGTCAATTGGAAGCCCGTCAATAATAAATAAAGGAGAAGAAACGGTACCAATAGACGAAGCTCCACGAATCTGTATACTTGAACTACCACCTACCGTACCAGATGATTGGGCTATTTGCAGTCCCGCAATCTTACCAGACAATGAATTAAGTACATTACTTTCACGTGCTTTAGTTATTTCATCTCCCTTCACACTAGATACGGCATAACCTAGGGATTTTTCCGATCGCTTAATCCCCATAGCTGTCACTACAACCTCATCTAGATTTTGGGAATCAGACTTTAGCACAACTTTTAAAGTTGGTTTGATCACCACTTCTTGCGTCTGCATACCAATATACGAAATCTGCAAAGTCTTTGCAGAACTAAATACAACTATAATATATTGATTACTAACAATATATATATGATGTTTGCTTTCCTTCGGGAATAAATCTTTTGTTGTAGTTATTATGCAGATTATCAATATATTAAGCACCTACCAAACATGTTAATTTACTTATTTATGATACCAGATTTCTATCAAAAATAGGACATAACCATCTATTAATTAATTGTTTAAGTTCTTATCTTATATGATGTAAGCTAAAATTTATTTCCATCTTAACTGTTGAAGATGGTTTTCTTGTTCTAAATTATATCCAATAATTATTGACTATAATAATATATTCATTAGCAAACGATAATCTAAGAAAAGAAAAACTCCAGATGAAAAAAATGCATATTTTATTACTGTATATTTTAAAATATGCAGGGGTAGATTCAAATATCCTCCAAAATCGCAGAGAATATGATTGATAAATATTCATATTGGATGGTTATATGCTTTTTCTGTATCAAAGAGATTGTGTAATTACATCTAATTATGCAAAAAGAGGTATTTATCATTTATCTGACGCTAAAATGAAAGAACCTCAAATACCGGATTTTAATAGCTATTAGAGGCTGTCAGGTTTATAAATTAGCTTTTAATCCTTTCCTTTTAAAGAAAGCAAGGGCTTCTCTACGACCAATGACTCGTTCCTTTTAAAGGAACGCTTTATTCCTTTAAATGGGACGAGTAATAATATTCGTAATTATGATGTATCTTTAGATTATATATATGCGTTTTCGGAACTTATATTGCATATTCTTTCATTTAATTATACACACTTTCTTCTATTAGAGAAAATTATACCTTCCATTTCTATAACCAAGTCTTAAAAACAGAACACTTTCGTTTAGTTTTTGTGCTTATTATTATTTTTTTGATGAGGCAGTTTTCTCAAGATCACGCACCACTGTAATATCCATTATATTCGCATATACCTGCGTGGTCTTTACACTTTTATGTCCTAACAGTTTTTGTACAGTAGTTATATTGGCACCATTATATAATAATAAGGTAGCATTTGTATGACGGGCGGTGTGAAACGATACACGTTTATCAATTTTAGCCAAGCCTGCCAATATGTTTAATTCCTTATTAATATTAGAATTGTCTTTCAACTTGAAAAAACTATTGAGGTCATCTTTATAGCGTTGCAATATCTGGATTCCTTTACCCTCAAATAATAAATATAAAGGAAGGCGTACCTCCATACCTGTTTTGACAGATTTGTATATTATCCAAGTCTCCTGATGGAACTCAATAATATTTGCAGAGGTCAGATTAGTGAAATCAGAATATCGTAATCCAGCATAACAGCAAAATAAAAAAGCATCTTTTGTTTTTTGCAGTCTCGTATATCTTCCAGTCAGCTGCAAATTCTCAAATTTGTGTAACTCTTCCGGAGCTAAGTGTGTATGGCTTCCTTCTATACTTTTAATTTTATATTTTCTAAAGGCATACTTCTGTATATCCATATACTCCTTATTTATTGCAACATTAATATATCGTTTCAGATGCTTCATGTGCTTAGCAATAGTATTAAGGTGATAACCTTTAGATTGCAGGTAATTATCAAATGAAGACACAAACTCAAATGTCAAATCAGTAAATAATACCTCTTTCTTGAACTCCTGAAGTAATTCAAGCGTGGAAAGGTGATTTTGACGGGTACTTTCTTTCAAAGAAGAATTGGCTATCTCCTCTTTAAAAAAAGTTAAAAACGACCTTCCATTGCTTAGAGGTTTATCAATAGAATTTTTTAATAAATCTAACGATATGGACTTTCCCTGTTGCCATAGTCCAAGTTCTGTTTGCTCAATAGCTGCTATATTTTCATATAACATACGATTCAAAACATTCGCATTAGGATGATTCTTCACCATCTTTCGTTTGGCATCCCACTGTTCCGGTTTGAGATATATTTTGGTGGAGAAATACATCTTTTTCCTGTTCAGATAGGCTTCTACCTGAACTAATGCCATTCCTCTTTTATTCAATCTCTTCTTTCTGTTAAACACAAGGTTGTAACTGATCTTTTCCATACTTTCATTTTTTAATTAATAATAGAACAAATTAGACGTAATTCTGTGCTATATCAGAGGCGAATAAGCATTAATATCTCTAAAAAATAAATCTTCAAATCACTTGGTATTCACAAAACTTTAAATTAAATGCCACTTTTTTATTCGCTTTTTCACGAAAAAAGCAAAAAGAATGGCTTTTAAAGGTGTTTTATGACTAAAAACGAGTAAAAGAAATATTAAAAGAGGCATTTTGCTTATGCAAAGTGTCAATTGCTGTTTTAGCAATCAAAGCTTTTGGTTGAAAAAAATATGCTTATCGGCATAAATACAGCTTGTAAAATAACAAAATGTTATATTTGCAACCTTTTTTTATTAATATAATTGCTAGTTTCAGTTTTATTAATATATTTGCAAATTGTTAGAGTAAAGATACAAATAATGTAAAGTTAAACTTTAAGAGAGAATTTATGAAAAGAAAATTAATGCTGTTATTGGCATGCCTTTTTGTGGGCATAGGCCTAGTAACTGCCCAGACTCAAAAGGTCACAGGCGTTGTGATTTCTGAAGAAGACGGGCAGCCAGTTGTTGGCGCTTCTGTGTTGGTAAAAGGTACCACTCTGGGTACAATCACAGATGTAGATGGTAATTTTAATTTGTCGAATGTACCAAGTTCTGCAAAGACTTTGCAGATTTCGTATATCGGAATGCAAACACAAGAAGTGGCTATTAAACCAAATTTGAGAGTTGTATTAAAGGCTGACGCCCAAAAGCTAGACGAAGTAGTAGTTACCGCTATGGGTATTTCACGCGAAAAGAAAGCATTGGGATATGCCGTACAAGATGTCAAATCGGATGCGTTGACACGTGCTGCTAATACAGATTTAGCGGGAGCCTTACAAGGAAAAGTATCAGGTATTGACATCACCCCATCATCAGGTATGCCGGGTGCTTCTTCAAAGATTACGATTCGCGGTTCTCGTTCTTTCACTGGAGACAATACTCCGTTGTATGTAATTGATGGCATGCCTATCGCTTCTACCGCAGATGTGAGCACTTCTCTTACCGATGGAGCGTATGGAACGGACTATGCTAACCGTGCTGTCGACATTGACCCTAATGATATAGAAAGTATCAATATATTAAAGGGACAAGCCGCTTCTGCTTTGTATGGTATGAGAGCTTCCAATGGTGTTATCGTTATCACTACCAAAAGTGGTAAAGGAGCAGATAAAGGGAAACCTACTATAACTTTCAGTACCAACCTTTCCTTTGATAAGATTTCAACTCTTCCGGAATTGCAACAAGAATATGCACAAGGTTCAGGCGGTACTTTCGATCCGTCATCTCCTTTCGCATGGGGTCCTAAGATTTCCGAATTAGCTAACGACCCTACCTACGGAGGAAATACAGACAACAGTTACACCAGCCAATATGGTAAACAGTCCGGAAAATACTATGTTCCTCAGCTTGCAGCTGCCGGCATGAATCCGTGGGCTACTCCACAAGCATATAACAACATGAAGGACTTTTTTGAAACAGGTGTATCTTGGAGCAATAACGTCAATGTAGCCCAGAGATTCGACAAAGGTAACTACTCCTTTTCTTTGGGTAACACCACCAGTAATGGTATCGTTCCATCAACCGGTATGGATAGATATAACGTGAAAATGTCTGCCGAAGCACAACTCCATCCTAACTGGACTACCGGATTTAATGGAAACTTTGTGACTTCAAAAATCTCCAAACAGTCTACAGCCAACACCAGTGTGGTTGCTACGATCTATAATGCACCCGTCAGCTATAATATGGCCGGTATTCCTTCTCACATAGAAGGCGACCCTTACACACAAAATACATATCGCGACAGCTGGATCGACGATGCATATTGGGCAGTTGACAATAACCAGTTCTCCGAACGTTCACAACGTTTCTTCGGAAATGCTTTCGTGAAATACACCACTAAATTTGGAACAGACAACCACAAACTGGATATTAAATACCAGATCGGTGATGACGCTTACACTACCAATTATTCAGAAATCTACGGATATGGAAGTACTTGGGCACCTACAGGTGAAGATTCAGAGTACCATTACACTGTTAATGAATTAAACTCACTGTTAACTGCCGCTTACACATGGAATATCAACGAAGAATGGACCTTGGATGCATTGATTGGTAATGAGTTTGTGGATAAAAAGACAAAATATGAATACGCATATAGCATGAATTTCAATTTCCCCGGATGGAATCATCTGAATAATGCTTCTGTATTCTCCAACGAAAGCCAATACAACAAGAAACGAACGGTAGGTAATTTCGCCAACTTGTCAGTAGCATGGAAAAACATGCTCTATCTAAGTGGAAGTATACGTAACGATATTGTTTCAAGCATGCCACGTGACAACCGTTCTTTCACTTATCCTTCAGTGTCATTAGGATTCATCTTCACCGAACTGGCTCCCCTGAAGAATAACATATTGACTTTCGGTAAGATACGTGCTTCTTATGCAGAAGTTGGTATGGCCGGTGATTATACTCAAAGTTATTATTATACTCCGTCTTATGGTGGCGGCTTCTATATGGGAAATCCTATTGTTTATCCAATTAATGGAGCAATGGCTTACATTCCATATTATAAGGTATATGACCCTAACTTAAAACCACAAAATACAAAATCATACGAACTGGGAGCAGATCTTACTTTCTTAAACGGACTGGTAACCTTGAATTATACCTATTCACGTCAGAATGTGAAAGATCAGATATTCGAAGTTCCTTTGGCAGGTTCAACCGGAGCCTCAAGTATGATAATGAATGGAGGTAAAATCCACACAAATACCCACGAGTTGACATTGGGCGTATCTCCGGTAGATACCAAAAACTTCAAACTCGACTTCGCTTTCAACTTCTCCAAAATCGACAATTACGTAGACGAATTGGCTCCAGGAGTAGAAAGTATTATGTTAGGAGGATTTGTAACTCCGCAGGTACGTGCCGGAATTGGTGACAAGTTCCCTGTGATCTATGGAAAAAGCTATATGCGTAATGACGAAGGCAAGATTGTAGTAGACAAAAACGGACTTCCCATGCAGGGAGAAGATGCGGTTATCGGAACTGTATCTCCTGACTTCCGTTTAGGTTTCAATACAAATATCGAATTGTACAAGTTCCGTATTTCTGCAGTATTCGACTGGAAACAAGGAGGGCAGATGTATAGTGGTACCGCAGGTGAAATGAACTATTACGGTGTGAGCAAATTATCTGGTGATATGCGTAATACCGAATTCATTGTGGAAAACTCCGTTAAAGAAACAGGAAAAGATGCGGATGGTAATTCAATCTATGCCCCCAATGATATAAAAGTAACAGATGCTCAAGCATATTTCACCAGAAGAAGATCAATTGACGAATCTTACATTTATGATAATTCTTATATCAAATTGCGTGAATTATCTGTAAGTTATCCGGTTTTCTCAAAGAAATGGCTGAATGTGAACGTTAATGTTTTTGCCCGCAACATTTTGGTTTGGTCTGAAATGAAAGGCTTCGATCCGGAAGCTTCACAGGGTAATGACAATATGGGAGGTGCATTCGAGCGTTTCTCTCTTCCGGGAACAGCCAGCTATGGTTTTGGATTTAATGTAAAATTCTAATTAGCTAAAAAGAAAGATGAAAACATATAATATAATCAAAGGCATTTTTGCCGCTACTGTTTTATCAGTTGTCTTTTCCGGATGTTCGGAAGATGCAATGGATAGAATCAATAAGGATCACGGACATACGCAAAGCGTGGCCGGAAGATTCATTCTGACGGATGTAATAACCTCTACCGCATTCTCTAACGCAGGAGGTGATTTCAATACTTATCTATCTGCTTACATTGAATATGAAGTAGGTGTTGACAACCAATTGTATTACGCAGAAACCAGAGAAAGCGAACCGACCTCATCCTCCACTTTCAATAATACATGGAATGGTCTGTATTCCACATTGAAATCCGCCCGTATCATCATCAATCAATGCAGTGAGGGAGGAATAGATTATGGAAATTTTGCAACCAAAGGTATGGCAGAGGTGTTGGCTGCTTATAATTGTGCATTGATAGCCGATATGTTCGGAGATGCTCCATGCAGCCAGGCAGCCTTAGTTGACGAAAATGGTTCTCCTGTTTACCTGACTCCTAAAATGGATAAACAAGAAGAGATCTATACACAAGCAATGCAATACCTAGACGATGCTATTGCAGACTTGCAGAAAGAAGATCTGATAGACCCGGGAGCTCAAGATTTGTTATATCAGGGCGATGCTGAAAAATGGCTAAAGTTGGCGTATGGTCTGAAAGCGCGTTACACAATGCACCTTCTTAAAAGATCTGCCAACAAAGACGCTGACATGGAGAAGGTTTTGGAATATGTGGATAACTCTTTCGAAAGTGCAGAAGAGCAAGCAGCATTCGACGTATATGATGCCAACAATATAAATCCGCTTTACGGTTTCTTTGTGGCACGTGCCGGATTAGGTGCGAGCGAAAGCATGAGAAGCAAACTGGCAGAATACAACGACCCACGCCTGTCCAGAGCTTTCATCACTAAACAAGGTGCATCTGGAAAAGAACAAGCCCCGGGAACTGCTGACAATGCCGTATATGCGCCTAACGGTTCTCCGGAACAAGGCACTTCCAAGTATGGGACTTCTTTATTTATGTATTCTATATCAGCACCCACACTGTTATTGAGCTATCATGAATTAAAGTTCCTGGAAGCAGAAGCTCTATGCAGATTGGGACGTGATGCAAAAAGTGCATTAAAAGATGCTGTAGTAGCCGGATTGTTAAATGCAGAAAGTAGCTTTAGCGTTTCAAGAAAGGAATTGGGCAAAACGCTCATCAACCCGGCAAGTAGTATTACAGATACTGAAGCCGAAAGCTATTTTGATAATACGGTAGAAGCCAAATATACAGCCGAACCGCTGAAAACAACAATGACTCAAAAATACTTCGCATTATGGGGAGCTTCAGGAGAAGCGACAGAATCTTACAATGATGTTCGCAGAATGAAAGGACTAGGCGAAAACTTTATTGAGCTAAAAAATCCGAACTCCTTCCCATTACGTTGTCCTTATGGCAATAGCGACACAACAACGAATGCCGAAGTGAAAGCAGCATACGGAAACGGACAATATGTGTATAGTGAAAATGTTTGGTGGGCAGGCGGAAGCAGATAATCCATTGACTTGAATCATATAAATGAGACTGAATTCTCCAAGGGAAAGGTGGGAATTCAGTCTCATTTCCTTATATTATAATAATAAAAGCCTTTATTATTTATACAAAAATCCCGCTCTCCCCCTTTCTTATTTCATGTAATTTCATAGAACATACTCTTTTCATTCATCCTGCCGACCAACACATTTTCTCTATAAAAGTAATTCAAAATAAAAAAATGTTCCTTATATTTGCCAATGGTTTACGGGTTTATTTACATATACTTTTTTTATATAAAAGAGTATTTATTTCCGTCTATAAACAGAGCAGCTTTTGAATGATAACTCTTTAAACTTCCTCTGAAAAGGATTGAAGACACTGAATATATGGATCATTTTTTAGAGAAAATAGACACACACACTTTATCACTCTTACAGCAAGGTGACGAAAAGGCTTTCGACACTATTTTCTGGAAATATAATCCCCGTGTATTTCATTTTATTCATTCCCTTCTATATGATAAAATATTAGCAGAGGACCTCACTCAAAATGTATTTCTGAAGATTTGGGAAAGACATCAGGATATCAAACCGGAAGAAGGTTTTGAAGCCTATCTTTTTACGATAGCACGCAACATGGTATATAAAGAAACAGAGAAACGGCTGCTCTCGGAACGTTTTCTGGATTCAATCAAACAAACTGATGCCGACAAGCACTTTGAAATAGATGTTGACACCGACTCCCTACAAGAATATATAGACGAGCTGGTAGAACAGCTACCCTCTTCACGGAAGAAAATCTACCTCATGAGCAGGAAACAACATCTGACAAATAAAGAAATAGCCGCCCAACTATCTTTGTCAGAAAAAACAGTTGAAACGCAATTATATCGTGCCCTTCATTTCTTACGTTCTAAATTAGCCAATGAAATTGTAGCTTTGGCTCTATTTTTTCTTTCTTCTAATTTTAAATAGTGTTAAATACAGAGTAAAATCTTTGCACCCTGTAAGGGTTCTTGGCTCCATGGAGATATACATAATAAAAGCCCATGGAGAAGAATACGAATATATTATTATTAGAATGTTTTATGCGGGGAGAAACCTCTCCGGATGAAGAACAAATACTATCTGACTGGCTCCACAGTCAGGAAGCAAAAGAGCAGTTATCCAACTATTATCAGGAAACCTGGAAAGGCTCTAATAACAAGCTCATTGCCGAAGTACAAGGACGTATGTTTGAACGGGTCAAAAGTCAAATGCATAATGCTGTACAAGAGTTGAATAGACGAAAGCAGAAACGGACAATGCGAATCAGGCGTTTATTTCAGTATGCAGCAGTCATTCTTTTAATCATAATAGCAGGAATAGGAGGTCATTTATATACAGTTTCTCAAACAGAACCCACAGCAACGGATAAGAGCTATCTTGTCCAAACAGGAAAAGGACAACGGGCAAATATTACCTTACCGGACGGTACAGTCGTTTGGCTAAATTCATATACCCAACTGCATTACAATGCGAATTATGGAGCCACTCAACGAGTGGTGTCATTGACAGGCGAAGCATATTTCGAAGTAGCTAAGGATAAGGAGAAACCATTTATTGTAGAAACGGCAGGAATGAATGTAGAAGCTTTGGGAACTACTTTTAATGTAAAAGCCTACCGGGAAGACTCTCAAATCATCGCAACACTTTTTTCCGGTTCGGTCCGTGTTTCTTCCGATAGAGATAACGTTATTCTTTCTCCTGACGAAAATGCCACATTCGAACGAAGATCAGGCAAGCTGGCAATACATAAACTAGACAATTCATCGTATGCCAAAATGTGGCGAAATAACGATCTTGTATTTAATGGAGAAACACTGGAAGAAATTGCCGTACTGCTTAACAGGATGTATAATGTGCAAATAGCATTTAAATCCGAACGTATCAAGCAATATCGCTTCTCGGGAGTGATCTGCAACAATAGCCTGGATAATGTAATCGAACTGATTAGCCTAACCTCTCCCATCACTTATGAAACTCGTGGAGATACCATAATACTAGGCAATAGGTAACCCAATATATTCCCAATTATTAACCTTTAAAATTCAATGCGTATGAAATAGCTCCGGTAGAACATAAAAAAAGATAGCCTGACAAGGTCAGGACTATCTCCTTTAAGCTTAAATCGGACCTTGGAAACTCACTCTGATACTGACAACTGGCGGAAGGCAGTGTCAGAGGGTATATACACCCGATTTTCAGCTTGTAAAGTTACATCTTTTTTATTGTTTAATGATTAATTTCCTATAAAATGAGTAACATCAAGCATCTCTTTTCTCGAATATTATATATTATTATATTTTTATCAAGTAGTCTAAGTGTCATGGGGCAGATCACTCTCACCATGAAAGACAAACCTCTGAAGAAGGTGATAAAACAGATAGAAAAAGTAAGTGAATATCGTTTCTTCTATAATGAAGAGTTGGCTAATCTCAATAAGCCAGTCTCTCTCGAAGCACAGAATAGCAGTATAGAAAAGGTTTTAAAGGACCTTTCTTCGCAGGCTCCATTCAGTTATCTGATTAAGCCTAATTTCCAGATTGTATTATCTGACGACCTGCCTTCACAACAGACAAAATTACAGAGCATAACAGGACGTGTAGTAGACACTGCGGACAATCCTATAATTGGTGCAAACGTGTTAGTGAAAGGAACTACCAATGGGGTCATCACTGATATTGACGGTAACTTCTCCTTAGAAAAAGTTCCGGTACAATCACAACTGCAAGTATCTTATATCGGATATGAGACTAAGGAACTGGCCGTAGTTTCCGGAAAGACAAATGTCAAAATCATAATGGCAGAAAACACTAAATTATTAAATGAAGTCGTAGTGACTGGCTTTGGCCTTGCTCAAAAGAAGGCTACCCTGACAGGAGCTATTACCTCCGTAGGAGCTGATGATATAAGCAGATCTTCAGCGGTAAACACTTCCGGAGCACTGGTCGGAAAGGTAGCCGGATTGAACTACAGATCTGCAGACAGTCGCCCGGGAAATGCCACTACCCTGCAAATCCGTAATATGGGAACACCTTTATTTGTGATTGACGGCGTGCAGTCCGATGAAGGTCAGTTCAACAACATTGATTTTAATGACATCGAATCCATTTCTATTTTGAAAGATGCCTCTGCTTCCATTTATGGTGTACGGGCTGCAAACGGGGTCATTGTTGTAACAACCAAGAAAGGAAAGAAAAACACCAAGAGCACTGTGACGTTAAATACTTATTATGGCTGGCAACATGTATCACGCTTACCGGAACCGGCAGACGCCGTAACGTATGTAGAGAATTACATACAGTCTGAAACAATTCAGGGAAAAACGTCCCGTTTATATAGTAAAGAAGATCTGGAGAAATGGCGTCAAGGTACAGAAAAAGGCTATGTGCCATTTAACTGGTATGATTACATCTGGGTGACTTCTCCGCAATATTATGTCAATGCCAATGTTTCCGGAGGTTCGGACAAGATCAATTATTATTTCAGTGTCGGACACATGAATCAGGAATCTGCCATTCGCAATTATGGCGGTATGAAACGATACAACGTACAAATGAATGTCGAAGCACAGGTCACTGATAAATTCAAAATCGGCATGAACATGAACGGACGTATCAAACAGCTGAAAAATCCGGGTGTACCGGGAACTGACGACTATTCAAACCCGACAGCAGCTACCTACCGCAATCTACCGACTGTCCGTCCGTTTGCCAATGACAATCCTAACTATCCGGCATCAGTAGGCTCTGACAATGGCTTAAACTTCGGATTATTGAATTTTGAGAAAAGCGGAACCTTTGAAGACACTTGGCGAATGGCCCAATTAAACCTGAACGCAGAGTATGAAATTATCAAAGGACTTAAAGCCAAAGCTTTGTCCGGATATTATTTTGCAAGCGAATTACTTAACAATCAAGAATATACCTATCGTGTCTATAGATATGACGAAGCAACGGACGAATATGTAGATGTAGGTGGGCGTGCCAGTGCCTGGAGGGAAAGGACGAATGCTTATGTGGAAGAGTTGACTTCAAACATTCAACTGGCTTATGAAAAAGCATTCGGAGCACATTCCATCAATGCGGTAATTGGTTTCGAAGCAATAAAAAGAGACACTCCAAAGTCTTGGCTCCATGCCATCCCGGCTTCCAACTCATTGCATCTGATCTATTATGATACGATTGACAAATACGAAGATACTGGCAACAATACGGAAGCACGTTTAGGCTGGCTGGGACGTTTCAACTACAACTACGCCAACAAATATCTGATAGACTTCTCTGCACGCTATGACGGTTCATGGAAATTCCCGCCCAATCATCGCTGGGGGTTCTTCCCTTCCGCCTCATTAGGCTGGAGAATATCAGAAGAAAACTTCTGGAAGGAATCAAAAATAGCTTCTATTTTCAGCGATTTAAAGATACGGGGATCTTATGGATTGGTAGGAGATGACAACGTTGACGGCTACAGTGCTTTCGACTACATGACAGGTTACGATTACAAACAGGGAGGAGGAGTAATCGACGGTTCCTATATCATTGGTACTACCCCGCGAAACCTGCCTGTTACCACGCTCTCATGGGCAAAGGCTAAAATTCTGGACATTGGTCTCGACGTTGCTTTCCTGAATAACCGTTTATCAGGAAGCGTAGATTTCTTCAGACGTATCAAAACCGGTATTCCGGCTTCCCGTGACGACGTATTACTTCCGGAAGAAGTGGGCTTTGAGCGTCCCAAGGAAAATCTCAATTCCAATGTTCATACCGGATATGATTTGCTTGCACGTTGGAGTGATAAGGTCAATGACTTTCACTATTCTATCAGTGCCAATTTCACCTATTCCCGTTTCTACAACTGGGAGCAGTATAATCCTAAGTTCAGTAATTCATGGGATGAATATCGTAATTCTACATGGCACCGTTTCGGGAATGTCAACTGGGCATACGAGGCAGATGGCCAGTTCCAAAGTTGGGAAGAGATTGCGTCGTGGCCGATTGACAATGACCAGAAAGGAAATACGACATTACGCCCGGGTGATATCAAGTACGTCGACCAAAATGGGGATGGCATAATCAACGATATGGACAAACGCCCCATCGGATACAAAGAAGACTCCACACCCGTTCTGAACTTCGGTTTTAACCTTGCATTCGCATGGAAAGGCTTCGATTTAGCATTGGATTTCTCCGGTGCGGGAATGTCTACCTGGAATCCGTCATTAATCCAAAAGATTCCATTTAACAATAATGGAAACAACCCGGCTTACTACATGGAAGATACATGGAGACTATCTGATATCTTTGATGCAAACAGTGAAATGATTCCTGGCAAATACCCGACATTATTAATCGGAAACAATGCCAATAACCATAGTAATTATTGGGATAGCTCTTTCTGGAAGTACAATGTCCGTTATTTAAAACTGCGTAATCTGGAATTTGGTTACACCTTCCCCAAAGAGTGGCTGCAAAAATGCAGAATTAACAGTCTAAGGTTATATCTTGCCGGACAGAACCTGTTTACACTCACCAATGTACCTATCGATCCGGAAGTTTCAGCCGGTAACGGAACAGCTTACCCGAGTATGCGAATTATCAATCTGGGTTTAACACTTAAATTCTAAAAGCAATGAAATATATAAAAGGATACCTGTTATTGGGTTTAACTTTGATATTAGGATCTTGTTCTGATTTTTTAGATCGTGATCCCGATCAGATATTGACAAATGACCAGATCTTCAGCGATGCTAAAATGATAAACTCCGTATTGGCCGGTTTTTATGGAGATACAGAGAATTGGGGACAAAGTTTTGCCACTCCCGCCAGCTTTACTAAAGTGGACGACGGTTGCGTGACTGATGGTGGCCGTGATAACATGCAGGAATACAGTGACAATCAATGGCGAGTTTATCCATATAAATATATTCGTAATTTAAATCAGTTCCTGGCGGGATTAAGAGCTACAACCGTACTTGAATCTACAGAGAAATTGCGATATGAAGGCGAAATTCGCTTCTTACGCGCCTGGGCATATTTTAGTATGTGCAGAGGTTTAGGCGGTGTACCTATTGTGAATGATAACGTATACGAATATGAGGCAGGGATGGATGTTTCAGGTTTGGCTGTTCCCCGTTCCAAAGAATCAGAAGTCTACGATTATATCATCAATGAATGTGCCACTATCGCAGATTACCTGCCTACAAAGCCCACCACCAATGCCGCCCGTGCCACACGTTGGGCTGCCCTGATGTTAAAGGCACGTGCTGCCGTTTATGCAGGATCATTGGCCAACTACAATAATAAGATGGTTGCTCCTATACGCACAGAAGGAAATGAAGTCGGTATTCCGGCGGAAATGGCTACCCCATATTACGAAACAGCATTGGAAGCAGCCAAAGAAGTGATAACTCAAGCTTCTGCCTATTATAACCTGGACATAACGATTCGTAATGATCTGGGACAGAATTTTTATAATGCAGTCTGTGTCAAAGAGAATAATCATGAAGTGATCTGGGCCAAAGATTATGCATATCCAGGAGCCACCCATGGATTCACACAAAAGAATATTCCCGCTTCTCTAGCAGAAGATCAGGAACGTTGTTATTCCGGCGCAGTATTAAATCTGGTAGAAGCATTTGAATACAAGGACAACCGCGACGGCACAATCAAAGTTAAGGATGAATCCGGAAATTACATCATGTACAGTCGGCCGGAAGATGCCTTTGCCAATAAAGATGCCCGGTTGTGGGGAACCGTACTTTATCCGGGAGCCAAATTCAGAGGTAGTGAAGTAGTGTTGCAAGCCGGTCAGAAAGTGCCCGACGGAAACGGAAATTGGAAAGAAATCATAGGTAAAGCCGATTCTTACGATGACAATAACCGCCTGATAACTTCTATCAACGGACCAATGGAATCAAATGAAATCCGTATAAACAAAACAGGTTTCTTCTTCCGCAAATTCCTGGACGAAACCATCGGTGCTTCTACCAATTCGAAGATGAGTACCATGTGGTATCCTCGTTTCCGTATTTCAGAAGCATATATGATAGCTTGTGAGGCTGCTTATGAGCTCAATAAAACCGGAGAAGATGATCCGCTGAACTACATCAATCCTGTTCGTACACGCGCCGGCATCAGCGAACTGGAATCAATCACATTTGAAGATATTGTCCGCGAATATCGGGTGGAATTTGCATTGGAAGATCATCGTTACTGGGATCTGAAACGCTGGCGCCTGGCTCACGAAATCTGGGATGGTAATTCGGAAAATCCGGATGCACAGCTCTACGAACTATTCCCTTATCAGGTTAATGATCCGGGTAGCGCCAATGACAAGATGTGGGTATTCGACAAAAAGAAAGCCTACATGGTTCCTTACCCCCGCTATTTCCAGATGAAGAACTATTATAACTTCTTCGATAACAGCTGGCTCAACAAGAACCCGTTATTAGTGAAAAATCCCTATCAGTAAAACATAAAACTGTAAAACAATGAAAAAAATAAGAACTATATTTTCTTTGCTTTCACTTTCCCTGCTTGCCATAAGTTGCGGTTTAGACAATTACGACGAACCAGAATCATTTCTGGAAGGGAAAATCACGTATAAGGGAAAACAACTCGGTTTGAAAGGTACAAACGGAGGTATTCAACTACAATTGTATCAGGATGGTTATGCCAACCATGATCCTATCACCGTGTATGCCACACAGGACGGAACTTTCTCTGCAGTACTTTTCGATGGTCCGTACAAACTGGTAACTAAAGACAAAAACGGTCCCTGGGTGAATAACCGCGATACCATATATGTGGAAGTAAAAGGAAAAACACAATGTGAAGTAAAAGTCACCCCTTATTTTACAATATCAGACGAAAATATCACATTAGATAACAACATCGTATCCGGCACGTGCAATATACAGCAAATAGTACAGGATGCCAAGATAAGCCAGGCAATGCTACTCGTCAGCAAAACAACTTTTGTTGACGAGAACACGAATATAGCCCGGCAAAATTTATCCAATATAAATCCCGGAGTAACAAATATTTCGCTGGATATTACGAGTAACCAGAATGTACAGTCAGCCAAAGCCCTATTCGCCCGCATCGGTGTAAAAGCGAACGGAGCGGACCAAGCTGTCTATTCAGAAATTTTCAGACTGAAATAATTCATCTAAGAAATAATTTGTCAGTATATTTATTTAATAAATATACTGACAAAAAAAATAAAACAAAATTATATGACAAACAAAAACATGTTATTAATGGGAACTGCATCCTTACTGTCCCTACATGCAGCAGCCCAGAATGACCCAAAGCCCAACATTGTTTTAATCATGGTGGACGATATGGGATATTCCGATCTAGGGTGCTACGGAGGAGAAATTCTTACGCCCAATCTAGATAATCTGGCAAAAAAAGGAGTACGCTTTACCCATTTCTGCAACACAGGACGCTCCTGCCCTTCCCGTGCCAGTCTACTGACCGGACTTTATCCCCAACAGGCAGGTATCGGAATGATGTCCGAAGATCCTCATTCTGCCGAAGATCATGGAGTGCACGGATACATGGGATACTTGAACCGTAATTCGGTCACCATAGCAGAAGTGCTGAAAGAAGCCGGTTATCACACCTATATGTCGGGGAAATGGCATGTAGGCATGCACGGACAGGAAAAATGGCCGTTGCAACGTGGCTTTGATCATTTTTATGGTATCTTGTCAGGAGCTTGCAGTTATCTGCAACCTCATGGAGATCGCAATCTGACTTTAGACAATCAACAGTTGCCTCCACCGGAACAACCTTATTACACTACTGACGCATTTACTGATTATGCGATTAAATTTGTCGACGAACGCCCCAAAGATGACAATCCGTTCTTCCTTTACCTGGCATACAACGCTCCCCATTGGCCGTTACATGCTAAACAGGAGGATATAGACAAATTTGTAGGCAAGTACCGGAAAGGTTGGCAGAAAGTACGTGAAGCCCGTTTGAAACGTATGATTAAAATGGGATTGGTAGACAAAAATTGGGATCTTGCTCAATGGGAGGGTCGCCAATGGTCCGAACTGACCGAAGATGAACAAATAGAACTGGATAGAAGAATGTCAGTATATGCGGCACAAGTTCATTGCATGGATTATAATGTGGGACGGTTAATAAAGTACCTGGAAGAAAAAGGGGAGCTGAATAACACCTTACTTATTTTCTTGTCGGATAATGGTGCATGTGCCGAGCCTCATCGTGAGAAAGGTTTCGGAACCATCGATATGATTAACAATCCGGATGAATGGGTAAATCCATCCTATGGCCTGCCATGGGCACAGGTTAGCAATACTCCATACCGTAAGTATAAAGTAAGAGCGTATGAAGGCGGGACCTCCACTCCATTGATTATTTCCTGGCCCGACAAGTATGCAAAATACAATGGCGAGATAAGACACAATAGAGCTTTCCTGCCTGACATCATGGCAACCTTCATCGATGCAGCGGAAACGACCTATCCGAAGACTTATCATGGAGGAAATGAGATCATTCCTTTGGAAGGCGCAAGCATGCTACCGATACTAACCAATACAGACACCGAATTGCACGAATATATTTTTGGTGAACACTTTGACAACTGTGTAGTATGGTGGAAAAACTGGAAAGCCGTTAAAGACCAGAACTCTAAAGTATGGGAACTTTTCAACTTAGAGAAAGACCGTACAGAACGGGTTAATTTGTCCAGAGAAAACCCCAAGATTCTAAAACAACTGGTAGACGAATGGAACAAATGGGCAAATACACATTATGTATATCCCAAAGGAAAATAGCCACAGAAAGGTAACATAAAGACATGCAAAATGTCTAAAAACCGTATCTTAAAGCACTTGCCCCTGCTACAAATCTTTTTGTAACAGAGGCAAGTTTCATTATAGGAACTCTCCGTCCCTCATATTCTTATTCATCAAGGAATCATTCCTTCCCTCACAATATCTACCAGAATCGGCTTCAATCCGCTAACGAAACATTCCACTGCAATCACCATCAGAATCAGTCCCATAAGACGCATCATCACATTATTACCCGTTTCACCCAAGACTTTTACCAATTTCGTGGAAGCACGAAGAATAAAGAAAGTCAGCAGATAAATCAGGGCGATAGTACCTATCAATATCCCCTTCATTTCATAAGAATGCGCATCCTGCATCAAAACGATTGCATTGGCAATCGCTCCGGGACCGCATAACATAGGAATACCGAGAGGAGTAATAGAGATATCATCCGCATACGTTTTGATTTCTTCGTCCTTCAACTTCATCGGTGTATAGCGGGCTTGAAGCATATCAAAGCCTATCTTGAAGATAATCACCCCACCGGCAATACGGAAACCATTGGTAGAGATACCGAAGAACTTGAAAAGAAACTGCCCGGCAAAGACAAATACCATCAATGTAATAAACGACACAATAGTAGCACGACGTACGATAGACTGACGTTCTTTATCCGTCATACCATGAGTCATGGTAAGAAAGACAGGCATCGTTCCCAACGGGTTGGTCAACGTGAAGAATGAAGTGAAACAAAGTAAGGCGAAAGGCAGAAGCGTACTATCCATGATTATATCGTATTTTATGCAAAACTAAAACGCAACAAAAATACGACTTAATCCAGAAAACCTATAATAAATCCATTAATTCTTTCAAGGAATGGATGTGATAAGTAGGGAGGAAAGGGAAAGCTGTCCGTTCTGTCACATTGTAGAAAACCTGATGCATCCCTACTCCGTGCGCTCCGGTTATATCCGCTTCCCAACTATCACCAATCATTAAGGATTCGCGCAACTCGGATTGAGTAGCAGACAAAGCAAAATTGAATATCTCCGGCCAAGGCTTCAGCACTCCGAGATCTTCCGAGAGAATCACCTTTCTGAAATACCCGTCCACTCCTGCCGAACGCATCTTACGTGATTGCAATTCACGAAACCCATTGGAAAGGATATAGAGGTTATATTTGGGAGCAAGATACTCCAATACCTCCTTTGCATGAGGCATTAAAACACTTTTAGTAGGGATAATAGCGAAAAAATCTCTCGAAAACCGTTCAGCGAGCGCTTCATCTTTCACTCCCACGGCCTGTAAAGGATAAAAGAAACGTTGGCTGTTCAATTCATCCTTCGTTATCTTTCCTTCACCGTACTCAACCCAGAGTTCGGTATTTCTTTGTTGATAAAGAGTATAATAATGATTGAATGAATCAAAATAGCGGTCGAACGAATATTTCTGATATACTTCCTCAAAGGTGTTACGAGCATTTTGAGAAAAAGCCCAGATGGTATCATCAAGATCAAAAAAAAGATTTTTATATTTCATCAGTAGTTATATAATAAGAAACAAAAAAGCCAATGTGCTAATTTCTTGAATCCAGGAATCAGCACATTGGCAATTCAAAAGGGATATCTACCTTATTTTACCTGGATAACCAAGTATCTGGATACACTCCAGAATTCAGTAGGATTAGTAATCTTCAATGTCAACTGGCCTTTATCATCTTTTACCAATTCATAAGAACCGGTCGGATGAGTAGTCAGTAATTCAGCACGTTTAGAGTACAACTTGATTTCTTTGGTTGTACGGATATCGATCTGCGTGAAATAATCCTTATTGAAATCAGCGCTCTTCAACACGTCTCCGCTCTGAAGAATCTTTTGAGCTTTCAATTCAGATTTAGTACCAAATACGAACCAGGCAGCATTCAGGCTCTTTTCCTGTTCTGCAACGGTTTTAGCTTTCGCTTCGTTTTCTGCGGCCAGAGTTTCTTTTGCTACAGACAGATCGCTGACAGCAGCATCCAATTCCTGAATACGGATATTCTTGGAAGCCAGTTCTGTTTGAAGCTCTTCGATACGCTGTTGTTTAGCGTTCAATTCAGCAGTCAAAGCGGCAACAGCTTTTTTCATCTGTGCAGAATTGTAATTGCTATTCTTCAACTGTGCCTGTAACTTTGCAATCTGCGCTTTGTTTTCTTCCATTTGCTTGGAGATGAATTCGATGTCAGAAGCAATCTGTTGCTTGGCACTGGCAGAGTTTTCAGTGATGGTTCCACGCTGCAAGTCAACACGGCTTTCGGCAGCATTGATCTTACGGAAACCTTCCTGAACTTCATTGAAAGTCCCCATCATATCATCCAGTTCAGCGTTGCGCTGGTTCAGTTCCATCAAAAGAGAATCATTTTCAGCTTTCAGGTCTTTACTTCCACCTTTAAAGCCATCACACGAAGCCAACAAGGCTACGCATACAAATAAAACAGCTAACTTTTTCATACGTTTACGTTTTACGTTTTTTAATGAAGTTATTTAATCATCTATTCCTGCTAATACTA
This sequence comes from Bacteroides sp. 1001302B_160321_D4, assembly GCF_015667765.1. Lineage (NCBI taxonomy): Bacteria > Pseudomonadati > Bacteroidota > Bacteroidia > Bacteroidales > Bacteroidaceae > Bacteroides > Bacteroides sp. 1001302B_160321_D4. The sequence goes on from NZ_JADPLO010000066.1 coordinate 27,821, forward strand.
TCACAATCTCGCCCCGGGGTTCGGTAGCGGTAAAGTGTTCTATCAATTCAGCCAAACTGCCCCGAACTGTTTCTTCATGGAGTTTGGATATTTCACGCGACACGGTTGCCTGACGTTCAGCACCGAAATATTCGGCAAACTGTGTTAACGTCTTCAACAGACGGTGGGGTGATTCATAAAACACCATCGTGCGGTGTTCTTCCGCCAATGTCTTCAGTCGTGTCTGCCGTCCTTTCTTCTGGGGGAGAAATCCCTCGAAGCAGAACTTCTCGTTCGGCAATCCCGATGCTACGAGTGCCGGAACAAAAGCGGTTGCTCCCGGCAAGCACTGCACTTCAATACCGTTGCGCACACATTCACGAACAACCAGAAATCCGGGATCGGAAATTCCAGGCGTTCCGGCATCCGAAATAAGTGCCACCGTTTCACCTGCCTTTATTCTATTAACAACACTTTCCACCGTTTTATGTTCATTAAATTTGTGGTGGGATTGCATTGCATTCTTTATTTCAAAGTGTTTCAACAAGATACCGGAAGTACGTGTATCCTCCGCCAAAATCAGATCGACCTCTTTCAGGACTTTGATAGCCCGAAAAGTCATGTCCTCCAGATTCCCTACCGGCGTAGGCACCACATATAGCTTTCCCATCTTGTTTTTGTTTTATACTGATTGATTAAAATATTTCTTTAGTAGCTCCAGAAAGTCGTTCACCGCCTCCTTTTCTTCATTCAATTCGACTTTCGAGGACAGAAATGCGACTGCAGTCTTGTAGGAACTCATTACTGATATCTGTTCGATAACCCGATTCATCAAATCAGTGTTGCCTCCGAACAGTTCACGAGAAAAACGGAAAGAATCATTCAAACTGATAGCATGTCGCAAGCCGGCAGACAGTTTGAGACTTTCTCCCAACACAGCCGATTTAGGTTCTTCCTCTTTCACAACAGTTTCAACGACAGGTTCCTCAACAATTGCCGATTCCTCTTTTTTCCCTTCTTCTTCTTCTTCTTCTTCTTCTTCTTCTTCTTCTTCTGCTGCTGCTGCTGCTTCTGCTGTCTCTGCAGCTGCCGCTATTACGACAGGTTTCTCTTCCGCAACAATGGCTTCTCCTTCCTCATCTTCTTTCACAACAACCGATTCGAGAGATTGTATAATCACGGGGGAATCCTCTTCAGACCCGGCAACTTCATCCTCCTCTTCCGCTGTCTCTTCCACAGCTGACGGAGAAATTACCTGAACAGCATCCACCTCCTGCTGCAGTTCTTCCAAACGCCCCTGCATCCGTGTAATGCTCCGCTTCAACAGTTCAGACAAAGTCGGAGTCGGCTCCTTGGTAAATGAATCCATGAGATACTTCAACTCATGAACATCCAACTCAATATCTGTTAATAGCTTCTGTTTCATGTCAGTCCATTGTTTATACGGTGCGAATGTAGGAATAATTTATGCAATAACTTAAAATAATGGATAATTTAACAGTTCTTGCACATTGAATTGCTTACCTTTGTCCACATATTTATTTAATCAAGAAAACACAAAATCTCATGGTATTATTTTCAGAAGACCACATACAGGAGACTAGAAGAAGAGGCCGGATCGAAGTAATCTGCGGTTCTATGTTCTCCGGAAAGACAGAGGAATTGATTCGCAGAATGAAGAGAGCGAAATTCGCGAAACAACGTGTCGAGATATTCAAACCTGCTATCGACACCCGTTATTCAGAAGAAGACGTAGTCTCTCACGACAGCCATTCTATCGCCTCCACTCCCATCGATTCGTCAGCCAGCATTTTACTGTTTACTTCTGAGATAGATGTAGTAGGTATTGATGAAGCACAGTTCTTCGACAGTGGTTTGATTGATGTATGCAACCAGCTTGCCAACAATGGAATCCGTGTTATCATTGCAGGATTGGATATGGACTTCAAAGGAAATCCGTTCGGACCTATGCCACAATTGTGCGCCATTGCCGATGAAGTCTCCAAAGTTCATGCGATCTGTGTGAAATGTGGTCAGCTGGCCTCTTTCTCACATCGTACAGTCAAGAATGAGAAACAGGTTCTTTTAGGCGAAACAGCCGAATATGAGCCTCTGTGCAGGGAATGTTATCTCCGTGCACGAGGGGAAGATGAGCAGAAAGTATAAACTCTATAAAAGAAACAGATTATGGAAAGGAAAAAGATAACATTCGACAGTTTTATACGCGGTTCCATCGGATGTGTGTTAGTTGTAGGAATATTAATGCTCGTGGAACGTCTTAGCGGAGTGTTATTACCTTTCTTTATTGCGTGGCTGATAGCTTATATGGTCTATCCGTTAGTCAAATTCTTCCAGTATAAGCTACGATTAAAAAGCCGCATTATTTCCATCTTCTGTTCCTTATTCCTCATTACGGTTATCGGAGTCACTTTATTCTACCTATTAGTGCCGCCGATGATTTCGGAAATAGGCAGAATGAACGACTTGCTAGTGACTTACCTCACCAATGGAGCCGGTAACAATGTGCCTAAGAATCTTTCTGAATTTATCCACGAGAACATTGATCTTCAGGCGTTGAACCGTGTATTAAGTGAAGAGAATATCCTGGCGGCAATCAAGGATACCGTCCCCAGAGTGTGGACTTTGCTTGCAGAATCTCTCAACATTCTATTCAGCATCCTTGCCTCTTTCATTATATTATTATATGTAATCTTTATATTATTGGATTACGAAGCGATAGCTGAAGGATGGTTGCATCTGCTACCCAATAAATACCGTACGTTTGCCTCCAACCTGGTTCACGACGTACAGGATGGTATGAACAGATATTTCCGTGGACAGGCTTTGGTTGCTTTCTGCGTAGGTATTCTTTTCAGCATCGGTTTCCTGATTATCGATTTCCCCATGGCTATCGCTCTGGGACTTTTCATCGGAGCATTGAATATGGTTCCCTACTTGCAAATCATTGGTTTCCTTCCCACCATTTTATTGGCAATCCTCAAAGCTGCCGACACCGGACAGAACTTCTGGATTATCATTGCATGTGCATTAGCCGTCTTTGCAATCGTACAAATCATACAGGATACCTTCCTTGTCCCCAAAATCATGGGAAAGATTACCGGACTGAATCCTGCCATCATCCTTTTATCTCTTTCTATCTGGGGTTCATTAATGGGAATGCTCGGCATGATTATCGCCTTGCCACTAACAACTTTGATGCTCTCCTACTACCAACGCTTTATTATCAACAAAGAAAAAAATAAAATATGATGAAGTAGAAACTACTGATAATCAAGAAACAAGCCATAACGAGGAAAAATAATTGAAACTTTTTTCTACGGAATGCTTGCAAATTAAATAAAAGTAACTACCTTTGCACCCGCAATCAGGAAATAACTGATTCGCAAATAAGGATTGATTCGCTAGCTCAGCAGGTAGAGCACAACACTTTTAATGTTGGGGTCCTGGGTTCGAGCCCCAGGCGGATCACCAAAAACAAGATTAAGCCTCTGATTTTCAGGGGCTTTTCTTCTTATCCAAAGGCCTTATTCCCATTCTACTCTCGGCTCAGTCTGAAAACTTGGGGGATTGCGTTAAAATTCTTATTTTTGCATCATGAAAACATCCTCTTCCCAAACGATTGATCCTGTTGCTTC
>NZ_JADPLO010000067.1:0-30879 GCF_015667765.1 Bacteroides sp. 1001302B_160321_D4
GCGGAATAAGCAGGGTTGTTTGCACCTCCCCAATGACCGAAAGTCGTTCCTCCGTGAGTCATATAGAGACTGAAAGAAATATTCCGGTCGAGCATATCCTTGATGCCCTGTACCATATCTTTCGCGGGACGTGTTTCGTGTTTACGTCCCCAGTGGTCAAACCATCCGCTCCAGAACTCGCTACACATCAATGGAGTTTCGGGGCGAAGTTCTTTGAGTTTTTTAAATTGCTGGTCGATATTGGCACCCGTTCCAAAGTTCACGGTCCAAATCAGGTCATCGAGCGCGTTATTAGTGAAGTTACTGCTCCAGTCACATTGAAACAGAGGTACATCGGTAAAACCGGATTCACGAACCAGGTCGCGCACGGCAGAGACATAAGGTTTGTCGATTCCATAAGAGCCGTATTCATTCTCTACCTGTATCATGATAATATTTCCCCCTTTATTCACTTGCAGCGGAGCCAGTTGCTTACCGACCTCTTTCATAAAGATGCCTACCCGTTCCATATAATAGGGATCGAGCGTACGCAAGGCTATATCTTTTTTCTTCAACAGCCACCAGGGAAGGCCCCCCATCTCCCACTCCGCACATACATACGGACCAGGACGGACAATGACATACATACCGTGTTTCTGTGCCGCACGGCAGAAAGCTGCAATATCATTCTGACCGGAAAAATCGAACTTTCCTTCTTCCTGTTCATGGATATTCCAGAAAATATAAATACAAATAGTATTCATGCCTAATGCCTTGCACATCTCTATGCGATGACTCCAATAAGCCTGTGGAATACGGGTGTAATGCAACTCGGCAGCCTTCACCACAAACGGTTTTCCATCCAGCAGGAAGGTGTTCTTGCCCGCCTCAAATTTATGGGCAGTGGCTTGCGCCTGCTGAAAATTAGTATAAAAACAGATGAAATATAAAAAAACAAATAATGCCTTCATAAAAAGTAATCTCAAAATTAAATCAACATAAATAAAGTATCTATTATCCCAATATCAAAAAAGTTTTAGTTCAGATGATATGAATCTCCACTGATTTATCTACTATCTTAAAATAAAAATACTGTGTATCCTCTGAATCAAAAGTTATTTTCTTTTTCTGTATTCCTTTCAGTTGCTGTATATCATATTCTTTTCCATTTAATATACATAAACTAGCATCCTTAAACCATGTTCTTGGAACAGCCAATATAAAATTCTGATTTACATCACAATCCACATTTATTTTACGTTGATAAGTATCCATATTTAAAATAACTACTCCTTGTTCCAAAGGAACACTACATTTTATCTTTTTAAATAAAACATCACTTGGTCTTATCATAAAAGTTTTCCATCCAGCCGTCAAAGGAATAATACCCGCAACATATTGTGACAATAAACTTAATGGACCTCCAGCCCATCCGTGATTAATACTTCCACCTCCAGCACCACCAATATTCCAATCCTCCCACAAAGTTGTCAATCTATGATTTACCATATATTGATATCTATTTTTCATCCTTTGAAGCCCTCCTTTTATATCTCCTTTACAAAAAAAAGCTTCTAAAATATATTTCTCCATATAAGGACTTGCAGCTTGATAGTTACTTAAATACTCCCGAATAGTTTTCCATTGATTCTCAGTAGCAAATCCCGCCAAAACAGCCAAGGCATTTGCACGATCGTCTGTTCTTCCATTGTAAAATGGATTCCGATACAACCTTCCATTCCAATAATACTTATTTACAGCTTCCCGAACTTTTCTCATTTTAAAAAGACAATCCTCGGCTGTCAGCTGATCACCTAACAGAGTAGCCATATTGGCTAGACCTTCAAGAGCCAAACTATACCAAGCATTATCAAGAACACAGACATCAATATCTTGTCCCCAATCAGACCAATCCCATCCCCCTGTTCTATGTTTGACAAGATTACGTTCATCCAGCTCCCACAATGACAAATATTTTCTCACGGCAGGATATGCTTCTTTTATAGTAGCAGAGTCACCTGTATAAACATAATAATTCCAAATACCGTATTTTCCAACACTTGCAAGCATCTGCACTGGCAATTCTTTATTCCAAGAACCGGCTGGTACAGGAGAATATAAAACTCCATCATCCTTCTGCCAATCCACAAGATTTTTAATAGCTTTCTTCACCAGTGATTTCCCATTTAAGTCACAAGCATAAAATATTTCTCCAGAAACAATTACAGCATCACCCCACCACTGAGAACGTTCTCTATCCGGATCTTGAATAGCATCACGCATATTCAAATTCATTGTATTCAGAGCCTTTTGCCACAGTTTGTTATAAAATTCATCATCACAAACAAAGGAACCTTCAAATTCAGTATTAAAACGTGTTTCCCTATATCCCACTTCAATCACCTCCACTCCTTGAGGTATCGTATAAACCACCGAATGACCATTCATATAATTAAAAGCCTCGAAACTTTGTACCCCTTCCCTTGTCACATATTCAGCTCTGACATTATATTCACTTCCACCCTTATAATTATCTGTTCTTATATCAATTAACTTTCCCGCGTCAGCTTTTACCTTTAAATAAGGAGTTATTGAAATATTCTTTGGCAAAAAACCAACTATTTTCCCTATTTCATCAGTTTTCAAAGAATCATAACGAACAATACCAGAATCTTTCCAATTTGGAAAAGGACGTAAATGTACCCTATTCCAAGGCGAGCATGGATATTCTCCACACTCCACTGCATAATTCCACGATTGATCTTCATAATCTAAAGACTGCCATCCTGCTATATCTTTTCGTGCATCAAAATGTACGTTTGCCTCCGGTAGACGATAATTAGGATGAGGCAATGAAGATTCGCCATATGCCGGATGAATTTTCACTTTCCAACTTTTATCAGAAAGTATCCGCTCTTTTTTACCTACTCTCAAATCAACGAGTAATCCCGCCCTACCACTATTTTTATGGCAATATCCGTCTTTACCCCAAAACCAGACTTGTATGGAAATTGCATTGAGTCCCTTTCTTAAAAAATCGGATATATCAATACAATCGTAATAAGTATCTTGAGAATTAGGTCCGCGTTTAAGCCCACCTTCAAAAACAACTAAGCTATCATTTACCCAAAGCCAGTACTTGGAGTCAACAGCTATATTTAATTTAGCGACAGTATTCTTATCAGCACACTCTATTTGTTTTCGAAAACATAACCATTGATTAGGGGTATTTTGAGATTTTGGAATGGATATCCATTGTGCACCATTAAAGACATTATCTCCAAAAGAGCATAAAGTGAATACCAAGAATATAACAGTTAATACAATTCGATTTCCCATACTCCTTCTTTTAATACAATTTCCTGTTTTCCTGTTTTTTTCTCTTTCCCGTTTATACGATACTTTTTAATCTTGTCAGGAATAACAAAATATCCTTTGGTACTTCGAGGTATTTTTACTTCTACAACTATCACGTTCAATTTATTCGTAATGCTAATCTCTATTTTCCCCCATTGAGTAGGAGTTACAGACTGAATATGCCCGAAGCAATTCCATACAGGTTTTATGATAAATTCTTTAAACGCCGGTTTCAAAGGAGATATACCTGCAAAATATTGAGAAAGAATCGTTAAAGGTCCTCCACTCCAAGCATGATTATACGAACCACCGCCAAAACCTTTACTACCGATTCCCCAACCTTCCCACAAAGTTGTCAAGTCACTTTCGACCATGTCATAATAACGTTTCTTCATTCGCTCTAAAGCATCCTCATAATACCCCATCATACACAAAGCTTCAAGAACATATTTTTCCATATAAGGACTGGCATGATATTGCTGCTTGAAAAAAGGACGGATTACCGAATAGTCACTTTCGGGTAAAACGCCCGCAACAACAGCCAATGCTTGTGCACGGTCGTCGGGTTTACCTTTATAATGAGGAGAAAGGTAAAAGGTACCATTCCAGTATTTTGTATGAAAAGCACGTTTCAATCTTTCATTAACCTGACATGCCCATCGGGAATCTTCCTTTTCACCAAGTAAGTCGGCCATCAAATGAAAACCTTCAAGAGCCAATGAATACCAAAGATTATACAATAAAACAAGATCTTTATTATCTCCCCAATCTCCCCAGGTCCATCCACCTTTACGAGGAATAACCAGTCCTTCTTCATCAAGTTTCCATACATGAATATATTTCTTCACATTAGGATAGACGGCTTTAATCGTATTTTTGTCTCCCGTACCCATATAATATGTCCAAAAACCATAATATCCGACACTGGCAAGCATCTGCATCGGCAGTTCCTGATTCCAGTTACCGGCAGGAACCGGTGCAAAAATCGTACTATCCGGACGTTGCCAATTCATTAATTCAAGAATAGCTTTACGTGTAAGCAAATGTGCATTCTGATTCAACGAATAGAAAGCTTCACCCAATTCATTTACAACATCTCCCCACCATTGAGCACGTTCTCTATCCGGACAATCCATATAGGTATCTCTCATCGTGATATATAAAGTACGCAACGACTTATCCCATAATTTATTATAGAACTGTTCTTCACAAGAAAATGATCCAGCAAGCTCCGTATCATATCCCGTCTCTCTGAATTTTAATTCTAAAACCTCTACATCTTTAGGAATCGTATACAAAACCTGATGACCGTTCATCCAACCCCAAGCTTCAAATTCTTGAATTCCACTTTTAGTTATATATTCAGCATACACATTAGGAGTTCCGCCTCCACGATAATTATCGGTCCGAATATCAATCAATCTTCCCGCTTTCGCTTTTAATTTTATATAGGGATTCACTTGTGCATTGTAAGGTAAATAAGCAACAAGCAATGTGTCAGATTTCCTTTCAACTTTCACATAATCTTTCAATCCATAGTCCTTCCACATAGGAATAGGACGTTCTACCAATTGCCCCCATCCTGACAGTTCTTTTTTGATCACTTTGACATTCTTCCATTGTGTATCGTCAAAATCCTTGTCCCAAAAAGCCACCTTTTTTTCCGCATCAAAGCCGATATTGGATTCCGGCAACCTATAATTGGGCTTTATACCCTTCGGAATATAAAACGACGGATGTATACACGCTTTCCAACTGTCGTCACTTATATAGCACCGTTTGCCAATCGTCAAATCTACAGAAACTCCTGCCGTTGGACTATTTCTATGACTAAATCCCTCTTTTCCGAAATACCAGACCAAAAGAGCAATGGTGTTTTTCCCGGGCACTAATCCTTTTACATCCTGAAGAATATCACAGTAAGTATCTTTCGGATTAGGACCTCTTTTCAACCCTCCCTCTCTAACAACCAGTTCACCGTTTATCCACAACCAATATTTTGAATCAGCCGCAATCTTCAGCAAGTTATGCGACGCATCTTTCTCTACCGATATTTCTTTTCTAAAACATAGCCAGGAACCGGGAGTTACTTCAGCCGGATAAGTTATTATTTCAGCTTGAATCGTGTGCATTCCAATCAGGCTCAATAAGATACACACTAGCTTTTTAAGTTCATTCATTGATTATTGTTTTAATTCAACTCTTGTTTTCTTCACATTCAAAGCGCTATTCCCTACCATCACATCAAATAATCCGGGCTCAACGGTCCAACCTTTACAAGCGGATTCAAATCCCAATTCCTTTTCCGTCAGCATAAAACTGATTTCTTTCTCTTCACCCGGTTGCAGTTCCACTTGTTGGAACCCACGCAATTCTTTCACCGGCCTTGTAAGAGAAGCTACCAAATCCCGGATATACAATTGTACAGTTTCTTTTCCTGCATATTTACCAGTATTTTTCACCTTTACACAAACTTCCAAAGGAGTTTTCAGGCTAAATACCGAATCCTTTACTACTGGTTCTGAAATTAAAAAATCAGTATAGCTCAAACCATAACCAAAAGGATATGCAGGTTCAAAATCAATATCCTGATAACGACACGAATAACCTATCTCTTTATTCTCCGGACGACCGGTGTTTTTATAATTATAATAAATCGGAATCTGGCCTACATGCACCGGGAACGTCATCGGAAGTTTTCCCGAAGGATTATAATCTCCGGCCAACACATCTGCAATGGCATTTCCCGCTTCCGTTCCCAACCACCAAGTTAATAATATGGCATCTGCATGGGGAGTCATTTCATTAAAAATCATTGGCCTGCCACCCATCAGCAAAACAACCACATTTTTACCTGTCTTTTTCAACTCTTTCACTAGCAACTGATGATTGGGATGGATGTTGATATCAGCACGTGATTTGGCTTCTCCACTATTTTCAAAGCGCTCGCCTACTGCCACAATTACCACATCCGACTGCATTGCAGCATTACAGGCATCCATCAAATGAAGTTCATTTGTTGCCAAATCATAACCATCCGCATACACAACGTCGGACTCAGGATATTTATTTTTCAATCCTTCATACACAGTCACCACCTCATCTACAATACCCTCATTCGCCCAAAAGCCCAGCATATCTTTCTGAGATTTAGCCAAAGAACCGATAACTGCAATTTTTTTCGGGTTATTCAAAGGTAAAGAACCTTGGTCATTCTTTAATAAAACGATAGACTTGGCACCAGCCTCCCGGGAAAGGTTTTTCAATTCTTCAGAAAGAACAACCTCCTTTTCACGTGTCTCGTCACAATAAAGAAAAGGATTATCAAACAATCCCAACTCAAACTTCTTAAACAAAATACGACGCACAGCATCATCAATATAATCTTCTGACACAGTACCTTCTTCAACAAGTTTCTTCAAATGAATATGATAAGCTCTGGACTCCATATCAATGTCACAACCTGCTAGAATCGCCTTCTCTGCCGCCCCCTTCAAATCTGAAACATAGCCATGAGGAATCATCTCACGAATAGAACCCCAATCAGAAACAGTCAACCCATTGAAGTTCCAGGAACCTTTCAATAAATCACGCTGAATATAAGTATTCCCTGTTGCCGGTATACCATTTATATCATTAAAACTATTCATAAAAGAAGCGACACCTGCATCAACTGCCGCTTTAAAAGGCGGAAGATAAACTTCATGCAATGTCTGTTCGGAAATATCTACCGTATTATAATCTTTTCCTGCAATACATGCTCCGTACGCCGCAAAATGTTTAGCACAAGCCATAATAGTGTGTGGATCCGACAAATCATCTCCCTGAAAACCGTTAACCCGGGCTTGGGCAACTTTACACCCATACCAGGTATCTTCTCCTGCTCCTTCCATTACACGTCCCCAACGGGCGTCACGACTAATATCAATCATTGGAGCAAAGGTCCAGTGAACGCCTTGCGCAGAAGCCTCTTTTGCAGCACCGGCAGCTGTACGTTTCATCAAGTCAAGATCAAAACTGGCAGCCTCGCCCAATGGAATAGGATAGATAGTCCGCAGACCATGCACAACGTCCAAACCAAACATCAAAGGAATACGTAGACGTGACTGCATTGCATATTCCTGCAACTCACGGGTATGTTTGACACTTTTTATATTCAACATGGAACCGACTTTCCCTGCTTTAATTTGTTCTATTTTAGTAGGATCTTCCACTACCGGTCCGGTTGCCTGCCAATTGCCTGTATATTGATTCAACTGCCCAATTTTTTCATCCAGAGTCATCAATTTCAATACGGAATCAACTCTCTGTTCATATTTATCGGGAATACTAAGTGTTGAGACCTTATCCGATATATTTCCTCCACACGAAACCAAAAACAACATTCCCGTAGCAAGTTTTACAAATGTCTTCATATTTTCTCTATTATTTAGTTTTATCATTTAATTACTTTTATCAAATTATCGACTCTCGTACGCATACGCCCGGCCAAATCAGCTTTATTCTTAATCAGATTCTTTTTTTCATAAGGGTCTTTTTTAATATCAAAAAGTTCCTCATAAATAGGAGTATGCGATTGATTATTCACAAAATATCGCATATATTTATAACGCTTCGTTACAAGTCCTTCCGTCTGTGGTATATACACATACCATCCTTTTTTATCTAAATTCATTAGGTGCTCGTAAAGAAATTCCTGCCTCCATTTTATCTTTTTACCTTCCATCAAAGGACGCAGACTTTCTCCTTGCATCTTTTCAAGCTGCCTTATCCCTGCATAATCCAGCATGGTTGAGGTCAGGTCAATATTCAACGCTATCTCATCAATTTTCTTTACCGGTTTCTCTAATCGCGGATCATAAATCACCAAAGGCAATCTGATTGACTCCTCATGTCCATACCATTTCCCTTCCAAACCATGCTCTCCCAAATAATAACCATTGTCACTAGTGAAAATAATCAGTGTATTCTTATCGAGTCCCATTTCCTTCAGCTTTTTTCTCAACTTGCCTATTGCCTCATCAATCCCCGCAATCAACCGATAATATCCTTTCACAGAGGACTGATACTTCTCATCCGTTCCGTATCTATTCTTAAAACGCACATATCCTTCATTTTCCCATTTACCATCTTTTCTAAAAGATTCGGGAAATAATCGATAGTAATTTTCTCCAAAAGTCTCCGGTTTATCAAAGAATTCGTCTTCGTACATAAAACTATATTTCTTATCAAAAGGAAACGGATCCTGTTCCGATTCGGTATGTGGACTTTTAAAACTCACTGACAGACAAAAGGGCTTCGTTTCATCCCTATTAGCCAAAAACTCGTCTATCTGTTCGGAAATCAGCCCCGTCAGATGCCTGGGATTGCCATCCTTATCTTTTTGATAATATGTTCCTTGTCCCGCAAGCCCCCTCCAATAATCAAACTCTTTTTGAGGTAAATAATTTCCTACACCATACTTTCCGATAAAACCGACATAATACCCATTGTCTTTCATTAACATTGGATATGTGTTTTTCAGTGCCTCTCCCCGTAAAGTACCCGAAAAGTCCGTAATTCCGTTACGGCGATTATACATACCAGTAAATATACTCGCTCTGCTGCAACAAGAAATGGCAGATGTGGCATACATATTGGTAAAAACCGTACCATCGTTTGCCAAACAATCGATATGAGGAGTTTGAATAGTGGTCTTGTTCATATACCCTACCGCATCATATCGCAAATCATCCGCCAAAAGAAACACAATGTTCATTTTTCCTTTTTCATAAGCCATCACCATTTGGGAACTCAAAGCTAAAATTCCCAACGAAAACAGATTATATTTCATTATTTATATTGTTACGTTTAACACTCGGTTCTACACCTCAAAAATATAATTGCCGGAACCCACGGATACTAATATATAGTTTTCATTATGAGTCTCAAGAATCCGACATTCTCCGACATCTTTCAAAGGTATGCCGCTTTCCGTGATTTCTTCTGCAGCTTTTGCCGGCAAATAAACAATCGCTTCGGAATTGGCCGGTATTTGTACATATAACCGGATTTTTCCAGATTTACGCACCCAACGGCAGGCAATATCCCCGTATGGCGAAGTGTATGAAGTAGAAGCCGAATTAATTCCTATCGGCATTTGAGGTTTTATTTTTATCTTCTTAAAACCAACAGATTCCCTTTGCTGGCTTATTCCACCCAAACCACTAAAGAACCATTCCATCAAATGCCCAAGCATACAGTGATTATTCGATACAAAACCATACGCCTGCCAGGATTCCGTCAGCGCAGTAGCCCCATAAGCCAGTTGCCATCCATACCCGGGGACGTCATATTTGGTATTCATTTTATAAATGATATCAGAATCTCCGTTTTCTTCCAAGACTCTCAACAAATAACGATAACCGATATCTCCGGAGGTCAAAGCGTAATTACGATTCTTAATATCATTAATCAAGTTCTGATATACAACCTCCCGATTCTGTTCCTCCACCAATCCGAAATAGAGAGAAATTGCATTCGCAGTCTGACTGTTACGGTCATATTGCTTAGTGGCAGTATTATAAAATTTCTCATTATAAGCCTTTCGGATGCAAGTAGCCAATTGTGTAAAACGCTCTTCATCCTTTTCCTCTCCAAGCAGTTTTGCTATTTGAGACATTATCGACGCATTGTAATAATACATACCGGTTGAGGTCACTCCATTCGATGTTAACTGCGAATACCCCGGATGCTTAGGTCCCAAATCAAACCAATCCCCCAAGCCATAAGCAACAATATAATTATCCGCACGAGTCGACAAATATTCCAAATATCGCTTCATATACGGATAATAAGCAGATAGCAGACTTTTATCTCCATACCATCTATAAACATACCAAGGTATAATAATAAATGCACTTCCCCATTCCGGAGAGTTCTCGAATCCATCGGCAAAACGTACATACTCCGGAGCAATAGAAGGAACAATGCCTTCCTGTGTCTGAGAATCTTTTATATCCCCCATCACTTTGCTATACAAACCATCCAACTGATACCTGTATTGCATGGCATGCTGCATAAGGTGAGCCACTTCAAGCCATCCAAGTTTCTCCCGGTGAGGGCAGTCGGTCAAAATACTTGCCAAGTTACTACGTATCGACCAGTCAATTAACTCATAGATCTTATTGAACATCGGCAGGGAACAAGAAAAAGACCCTGCTTCCGGAGCAGAATTTGTAGTATGCATCCCTGTCAATTCTACCAATTCAAGCTTTTCAATATCAGATACTTCAACATATCTGAATCCATAATATGTGAACTGCGGTTGCCATTCTTCCACCCCTTTTCCACTTAACGTGTAATTCCATAAATAAGGTCCACCCGACGCCCGTTGATTGACCGTACTATCTTTTTCCAGAAGTTCGCCGGGTTTCATCGTTATTTTATGCCCGCTATGACCTTTTACTTTCAAACGGATTATTCCTGAAAAGTTCTGTCCGAAATCAAAAACCCAATTCCCTTTTGAATTCTTATACTTCCGGACAACAGGAAGTATATCACGTACTGTAAGCGGAGCAGAGACTTGCGCTTTCAACTCCATCCCCGTTTTTGCAATAACCGGAGTTTTCCACGAATCATCATCAAATCCGGGATTCATCCAGGAAACCTGATATTTTCCGGCATCATAATCCTCTCCTCCATAAATACTCGAATAAGTAATCGGGCTTTCACAGACTTTCCAACTCCGGTCCGTAACAACTACCTCGGAAGAACCATCCGCATACTTTAAAGATAAGGCTAATTTCACCTTGGGAGCTCCAAAAGAAATCAATTGTTTGAAATAACGCTCACGAGGTACATTATAAAACCCGTTTCCCAGCATAACTCCCATCACATTTCTTTTCTTCAGTAATGCTGTCACATCAAAAGTCTGATAAAGAGCCGTCTTTGCATAATTTGTCCATCCCGGATCTAAAAAATGGTTTCCCACTTTCTCCCCGTTTATATAGAAATCAAAATGTCCCAATCCTGAAATATTCACAATCGCTTCTTTGACTTCTTTATTTATAGGTAGTTCTTTTCGGAACATTGGCAATTTATATCCACCCACTTTCCGATCACCGATCATCTTCCGAACCAATGGAGCATGTATTCCCGGATATAAGTTTTTCGCAGAATCATCCTTTTCCAAAGCAATCCATTGAGCCTTTCCCCAATCCCGTTCCTTCATTATGCCGGTCACAAACGAACCTTGTCTGCTCCATGCGGATTCTTCGCCTGCTTCATTCCAAACCTTGACTTTCCAATAATATCTAGTCGCGGAATGAAGTTCTTTACCTTGGAAAGGAACAAGGACGGAATTTGAAGAAAGAAACGTTCCTGAATCCCAAACAGTACCTTTATCGGCTGTCAGGGCATCCTCAGTATCTGCCACCAATATGCGATAAGCAGATTGGCGATAACCACGTTGCTGACATGCAACCTTCCAACCAAAACGCGGGGACTTACTTCCTATTCCCGACGGTTCAATTTGTTGTTCACATGTTATCTCATAAACGCTAAAAAGTGAAGTATTCCTTGAATGAACCGGCAAAACAGCCAGTAATAAAAGATATATGAAATATATATTATTTTTCATAGGTCACTACTTTAAAATTATCTCCACGTTCTTTCATCCATTTAACCAATAAACTACGGTGCTTTTTAAGAATCTCCCAGTACTCTTTTGAATAAGCCAAATTTATCGTTTCACCGGGATCTGTCATTAAATCAAACAATTGCTCATTACGTTCACCCGATGAATATATAGCATATTTATAGCGTCCGGTACGAATCATGCGCCCTTTTCTTGTCCTGTCTTTCAAATGATCCGCCAACTCCGCCACCACAAAATCACGCCAACGCTCTTCAGTTGGAAATATAGCCCGACGCAAACTCATTCCCGCAAAATTCGTCTTCGGGCTCACCCCGGCATAATCACAAAATGTCGGGACAAGATCGACTAAAGAAACTAAACCGGAGTTAACACCCCCCCGCTGCCACTTTTCCGGCAATACCATAATTAAAGGAACTTTGACAGATTCCTCGTAAAAACTAAGTTTTGCCGCCCATTCGTGAGCAGCCATACCGTCACCATGATCTGAAGTAAATATAATAAGAGAATTTTCGTACATTCCATTACGTTTCAAGGCTTCTATCACCTCCCCAATCTCCTTGTCAACCAACTCCGTCAATCGATAATACGAATTTAAGTAAGCCTGCCATTCTCTTCCGGAAAACCGGGACGACAACTGCACCTCATCTCCATAAGGGTTCGGCTTGACGCGTTTGTCTATTATGAACTCCGGCTCATCTACATTTTTACTGAAATTTCCGGGCAATGGCGGCAAATAAGACAACGAATCAGGATGTACCCCCATTGGTTCCGGCAATTTATATTTTCCAAAAGGACGAATATTCAACAAGGAATCCGACATTGTTTCCCAACCGACTTTACGGGGATACATACAAATATCGTGGGGGTTATGATAACTGACCGCCAAAAACAAGGGCTTCTCTCTTTTATCATAACCATCCAAAAACGAAACGACCGCATCCGTCAATGGCGGATCTGTTTCCGCTCCCAGCAACCAATGCTTGTTAGGTGCGTCCCAAAAAGGAAGTAATTCAAAACCATGCAAATATTTTATCTCATGTTTTGAACGCTGCGGATAAATTTCAGGAATATGCCATTTTCCTGCCCATACAGTCCGATAACCATTCTCACCCAACAGGTCACCGACGGTATGTATGCCTTCGCTTAGTTTTGAATTGTCATTCCATTCAACTCCCGCTTCACGAGCCATCAGTCCCGTCACGATACTTGCACGTGAGGGGCCGGAAACAGGAGAAGTACAATAAGCGTTCGTAAAACGAATTCCATCATTAGCCAAAGCATCCATATTGGGGGTATACAGGAAAGGATTACCCGCCGCACTCATGGCATTTACATTCTGTTGATCCGTAAAGATTAGAATAATATGCGGACGCTTCTGCGCAAAGCCCAAGAGCGGCAGTGCACAACAAGAAGACAACCAAACTTTCGTTATGCTTGAACGTTTCATCTCATTATAGTTCTATTTTTGTTTATACCTACTGAAAATAATCTAATTGTCACTGCCCGATCGCTTGCAAATCGAGATTATACTCCCAACATTACAACTTTTTATTATCAATCAGTTGTCTTTTTGCCGCATTCTGCCAAATCAACGGATCTTTTCTTTGCTTTAAGTCCTCATAAAGAGCTTTTCTCAAACGAACAAGTTCCGCTTTATATTCTTTTGAATAAACTAAATTGTTCAGTTCCCAAGGATCGCTTTCCAAATCATACAATTCATCCGTATCTGTAAGGTTCCATACATATTTCATACGTTTGTCACGTATCATACGTTGCACGAACAAACCAAATTGCTGACCGTTGTAATTACTGAACGCATATTCCCTCCAGTCTGAGGCCTCCTTTTTTTCTTCGATCAGAGGTAACAAGGACTCTCCCTGCGTTTTATAATCCAACTGATACATATCACAAAATGTTGCAGCCATATCCAGTTGATTATTGACAAACCGATCGACGATCCGATGTGACACTCCGGGAATTTTCATCACTAGAGGTACATGTACTTCCTCTTCATACATTACATAGTGCTTATCCACCATGTTATGTGAACCGGCAGCGTCTCCATGATCTGTAGTATATACAATAAGCGTGTTATCATACACTCCCATTTCCTTCAAAGCCTCAATAACCATACCTACAGCATCATCCAATTGAGTGATATTGGCAAAATAACGCTGCAAATAACCCTGCCACATCTCCCAATTCGAATCTTCCAACTCCCAATTATAAATCTGCTGTCTCTGAATATAGGGTTTATTCGACAAATCATCCCTGTAGTTCGGCCATTCCTGTATTTTTTCCTTATCATACATAGCGAGAAACTCACGAACAGGATAACATGGTAAATGCGGATCACTCGTATCAAAACGGACATGCCATTTTTTACCTTCGGATTGATATTTCTTAATCATTTCAATCACACGTTGTGCCAACCAATGTGTACGGGACTGCATTTTATCAACCGGATCATATCCTCCCATTACCCATCGGGAGTCCTGCCAGACATAATCAGGAAGATTATTCTTCTTACGCCAATTATTATAACTCCACTCCGGCACATAATCATCAAATCCGAAATCTTTCGGAGATTTCCGGTCGCTGACATGCCATTTACCAACATATCCCATCTTTATATCTTTCTCTGATAATTTCTCGGTCCACGTCGGACCATTGAAAGGAGTGACAGGCAACGTTATATCATAATTCCAAAGTCCCTTATGTTGTTCCGGCCATTTACCGGAAATCAAACTTTGACGGGCAGGACAACTTGTTGGTATACACGAATAGGAATTAGTAAAAATAACTCCTTCCGAAGCGAGTTTATCGATATTAGGGGTTTTCACCAAGCCTTTCCCTGAAAACCCTGTACAATCATAACGGTGTTGGTCCGCCTGAATAAAAAGTATATTCACATTTTCCGGTTTATTATCTTGTGCTTCCATCGTTTGAGAAGCGGTTAACAAACACAATCCTGAAATAAAAAAGTTATTTTTCATCTTTGATTCACTTTAACTCTAAATGTATTTTCTTGGTGAATGTTTCCTCAATGAAACACTTGTATTTTTTATGGCAAATAGCTCTAAAGTAGGAGGGACAAATCCCTCCTACGATAAAAAGTTTATCACAAAAATTCATTACTTACTCAAACATTATAGGAATCATTTTGCTATGATTGTAATCTCCTCCATTGGCAATATGAGTTACTCCTACACGGATATAATAGGTCGTCCCTTTTTTCAAATCCAAACCACTTACTTCGTAGGTGACTTCTGCCTCTTCTGAAGTCGCATGCTTCACTGCCTTTCTTTGAGTATTAGGCAAATCCGCAAATATAAAATTCGGATACTCGTTCCACATCACAGAATAATAATTAAACTTATTACCTTCGTTCCCACGAGCCTTGAAATGTACTACAAATTTCGTAGGATCACTCTTGTCATAGTCAACACTAAAATCAAATACTGAAACTCTGGGAGTCAATTTATATTCCCTATCAAGAGTACAACCATCCGTTATCGTTATTTCATCCTGAGCATTATCTATAATAGAAGCCCCGTTCTTACGAACATTCACTCTGTATGTACCTGCAACTAAACGTGATAAATTAAAATGACCGTCAGGTTTTGAAGTCACACTGCCATTAGCCGCTACAACAGGCTCCAAAACGACATCCACATCAGCTAACCCTTCACCTGTTACAGCATCCAACACGTATCCACTTAATGTTCCTTGTTCAAACTCGTTCATGTCATCACACGAATAACCAATGAACATACAAACCAATATATATAAACAAATCTTTTTCATAATCATGTTTTTTATTTCCATTCTTCATTTTGTTCTAAGTTCGGATTTCTGAGCAATTCTTCTTTAGGTAAAGGCAAAAAATAAAATTTCTCTAAAAACACCGGTTTATTCGTTTTATCATGACGCTGTACGCGACGTGTATAGGTATAAGAAATCTCTTCACCATTTATCTTTTTACGTATCTCCATTGCTGTCAATTGATTGTTTAGTTTAAGATGTGCTAATTTCCAACGACGCAAATCCCAATAACGTTTATTTTCAAAAGCCAATTCTATATATCTTTCATTTTGAACCAATGTCCTAAAATCATCTTTAGATATGTTTTCTGGTATTCCATAACGTTCGTCATCACCTGGAAGTATACCGGCACGCTTACGAATTAATTTTAGTTGTTCTACGCCTTCTTCCGTTTCTCCGATTTCATTCGCTGCTTCAGCCAAGCCCAACAAGACCTCAGCATATCGAAGTTCAACCCATTGTGTATAGCTTCCTTTTCCATAGCCATAATCACCTTTCGTTCCGTCCAAAGACTCATCTGTCATTTTTCTCATATAATATCCTGTACTTGTTGCAGATTGATGAGAATCAATACCATCAAAATTATACATTGGAGAATTAGGGTCGGTGGATTCTGAAACAAATGTATACACCTTTTCGTTTCTTGGTCCGTATGTATCTCCATTCCATACGACAGTTGCTCGAAGGCGAGGGTCACGATAATCATACGGATTGGTTTCCGGATTACTTTTTACATACGGAGTACCATCTTTCATGGGAAACGCATCTACTAACTCCTGTACCGGACAATTGGCTGTTGCATCACCCACTGCCTGCGAACGCATCATATTACCCGCATCCCAACCATGAGTAATAGTTCCCTTTTTATAATCTTTAAACCATATTATTTCTTTGTTGTTCTCCCCTTTTTCTTTCCAAATTTCCGAAAACATCGGATGCAAATCATAAACATCCAGTTCAATCACATCCTTATAGGTGTCGTATGCATCCTCCCAATATTTTCTCTCATTAGTCGGATTAAACATCGGACTTGCTCTATACAACTGTATTCTTGCACAATATGCAAGTGCTGCTCCCTTTGTAATTCTTCCCCAGTTATCCCCACTGTATGTAATCGATAACAAATCTGCAGCTTCCTTCAATTCCTTTATAACAAAATCAAAACTTTCATCTGTCGTATTCCTTTTAGGATATAACAAACTCTCATCCGTTTCATCTTTGTCTATTACTTTAGTTATGATAGGTACTCCTCCATACACCTTTATCATTTCCCAATACAGATGAGCACGGTAAAATCTCACTTCTCCTATAAAACGGTCACGTCGTTCCTTTTGAGCCTGAGTAGCATTAGTTGGTAAAATATATCGTTCTTCAATATTCTGCAAAAACTCATTAGCCTTGCGTATACCACCATAATACCATTTTTGATACGGTACATCCGTACGATCGGCACCAAAACGCACACCATTTATCCAATTCACTGCACGACCATTATATCCACTACGAGCTTCATCGGAAATTATTCCCAACTCAGCGAGTCCGGGTCGTTCAAATAAACCGGTCGGCATCCAATTGGCATAAAATGAATTAACATTCAGCTCAATCATATTAGGATCACTCCACACATACGAATCATCAATAGCGCCTAAATTCTTTTTATCCAAAACATCTTCGCAAGAAACGGCTAAAAATGCGATTAAATAAAATATGTATTTTTTCATTGTATACTCATTTAAAAAGTTATGTTTACTCCCATATTGAAAACCCTTTGTTGAGGATAATAATTCGGTCCTCCATCCTGTTTTTCCGGATCATACCCCGGCATATGATCTATAGAGAACAAATTGCTTCCGCCAACATATATCCGCAAACGGTCCACTCCCACTCTCGACAATAAATCTTTTGATATGGAATATCCTAATTCTACATTCTTCAATCGAACATAGTTACCATTAATCAACCAGAATGTGGATGATTTATTATTTGACGGATGGTCAGGGCCCCAGGCCTTAGGATAGCGTGCATCACGATTATCCGGAGTCCAATGGTCTTCATACAAATATTTAGGCAAATTGGAAGCACCATTAATAAACATTTGAGTGGCAAAACCACTTAACATCACATTCCTGTTGGCAGCTCCCTGGAACAAAGCACTAAAATCAAAACCTTTCCATGAAGCCGAAAGATTCAAGCCAAACATTATTTCAGGAGTGTTGCTATAAGGAGAAACGACTTTCTTATCACGTTCGTCCATAATTCCGTCATTATTTAAATCTGCATATTTCACATCACCGGCCGTTGGCTGTGTTCCTTTAAACCGCGGCCATGCGGCTGCTTCTTCATCACTCTGAAATAATCCGAGTGCAACAAAACAAGCCCGATATCCCATTGTTTTTCCTACCGGAATATTCCAAGGTTCCGCCCCTGCAGCATAATCTTTTTCTATAACCTTATTTCTTGACCAACTCACATTTCCACCCACATGATACCGGAAGTCTCCTATTTTATTATCGTGCTTTACTTGCAGTTCAAACCCTTTCACTTTCACAATACCATAATTTTCAGAAGGCAAAGTTGCACCAAAAGTTTGAGGCATTGAAGCATTTCTTGAACCTAAGATATCGTATGTGCGTTTATAGAACACATCCGCTTCCACAGCAAGTAATCCTTTATAAATAGATGCGTCCACCCCAAAATTGAATGTCGCAGTTTTTTCCCAAGTTAAATCAACATTCGGAATGCCACCGCTTACAATTGATTTTATCGGTGCTTGATTAAAAATATAGGCATTACCAAACGAATAATTAGTCAACCATTGCCAGCCTCCTACAGCATCATTACCCAAGATACCATACGAACCTCTGACTTTCAAATTATCCAAATTAGAAAACTTCTTCATGAAAGCTTCTTCCGATAGCCGCCATCCCAAAGATACTGAAGGAAAAAATCCCCATCTACGATCCGGGTGAAATTTTAATGACCCGTCATAACGGAACGAAAATTCAGCCAAATATTTGCCTTTGTAATCATAATTAAAACGCCCTATGAGACCTTTGCGAGCATCCTGAGCAGGAGTTCCCCAATTTGACTGTTCTTCATCATCTCCACCTGCAAACAGCTGATCAATAGAAGTGAATGGAAAATTAGTTCTTGAAGCCCCTAATGTAGATCCCAATGATTCAAATTGTTCGTACACCAACAATCCGGACATAGAATGTCCTTTTATCTTTTTATTATATGTTAATGTCAAAGTAGATGTCATATTATTTCCAATGTACATTTCTTCCGAAAGAGAGGTTTTACCAAAAATGCGTTCATTGGCAACACTACCATCATCTCCCAACAAATAGAGAGAATAAGGAGTTAAAAATGACTTCGAATGGTTCGCACCTCGCACGTAGCTAAACAAAGCATTAAACTTCAATCCGTCTACATAAGGAATTTTTATATCAAAACCCAGTTTAGCCCGATAATTATTCTTTTTATTTCTTTTATACCCGCTATCGTCACGTTCTGCTACTGGATGTCTACTACCCATATCATAGTAACTACCATCCGCGTTATAAATCTTTTCTAATGGAGACCGTCTAACCACATACTCAAATAGTGAAGCAGAAGCGACTTGCGGTTGTTCTAAAGTACTCTCCATCCCTTCCAAATCTAAACGGACATTGATATAATTGTTAATTTTTGCATCAATATTAGCTCTCAGATTATAGCGTTTATAATCAATTCCATCATACATCCCTTCATCGTGCAAATATCCCAAAGACATAAAATACTTAATTCGGTCACTTCCACCGTTCACACTCATGTTATATTTCTGATTCAATGAATGCTTTTTGAAAGTTTCCCCAAACCAATCAGAACTCTCTGTTCGTGCTTTTTGAATTTGTTCATCATTGTAAAACAAATGCGCGTCTGAAGAGTTATTTATATCATATCCCATATTAGTTTGCGCCTCATTCCAAAGAGTTGCATACTCATAAGCGTTGAGTAGTTCCGGATAAGCAGTAGGTGTAGAGATACCTAAATTTGTAGAGAAAGAGAATTTAGGTCTGCCATTCTCACCACGTTTCGTCGTTACCAATATTACACCATTAGCTGCGCGAGAACCATATACCGCCGCAGACGCATCCTTCAATACCGAAATATTCTCTATTTCATCAATGTTAATCGCATCAAAAGCTTCTTTATTCACTTGAATCCCGTCAACAACATATAATACGGGCGCATCGTTCCAAGATGACTTCCCACGAATCAGCACTGATGCTCCTTGTCCCGGAAATCCATTTGCAGCCATTGAAATCACACCGGGTAATCTACCTGCCAATAAAGTGGAAGTATTACTTGCATGAGTTTCTGCTATATCTTTAGAAGAAATAGTCGCAACAGAACCGGTCAAATTTACCTTTTTCTGCGTACCATAACCCACCACTACTACTTCGTCGAGCAGTTTTGTATCTTCTTCCAAGACTACTTTTAGTGTTTTTCCTTCTTTTACCTTAACTAATTGAGGTTGATAACCGATATAGGATACGTTAATCATTGCTTTATCTGACGATACGGATAAAGTAAAATTTCCTTCGATATCAGTTACAGTACCAACAGAACCGTCTTCTTCTTTAATAGTAGCTCCTATGACAGGCTCATCATTTCTATCAACGACTTTACCAGAAACTTTCATTTTTTTATCTTGTTCAGGTACCAAAATATCTGTTGACAGAATTATTTTCTTATCCAATACTGAAAACTTTACACCCGTGCCGGCAAAAACTTCTTTCAAAACTTGAAAGATATTACTGTTATTGACAGATACGGATACACGGCGGCTCAAATCAACATGCTTGTTGTTAAAAAAGAAGTCAAAATCCGATTGAGATTCTATTTCCTCCAAGATTTCCCCTACTGTTTGGTTACGCACATCAATACTTATCATTGCTTGCTGCGCATACACTTCAGTAGCCCATGTGATACTGACAGAACAAATGAGGCAAATAATAAATAGTTTCATAGATAGTGGAATTTGTTTTAAGGTAATCCAAAACGAGTTTATCATCCGTAATAATTGGATGCTACAATAATTTTGCATAATTTTGTAATGACTTAAAGTTAATAAAAAGTTTATCTAAGCTTGTCGCCAAACAAGCGGTAGAAAGATTTACTTATTTTCATACGGGAGATACGCCAATATCTTCCCGTATGTTTTTCTTTTAAGGAGCTCTGTTTTTCATATTATTTATTTTTTAAGGTTTGTAAATCAATAAATCTCTATTCTACTTTTCTCATCTTTTATATCAGCAGAATCTATGTATCGCCAACGAATTCGGGATGAGATTTTAAAATATTCCAATATTCTTTCTAAACGCTGATGTGTGAATGTTCCGGTAAACGAATATTTTTTCAAACGTTCATTCTTTATTATAAATTCTACGTTATATCGTTTCTCCAACATTCGCAAACTTTCTTCCAAAGGAGTGTCCTTGAAAATGATTTTCCCCTCTTTCCAAGCAATCTCTGACTCACCGGAAGTAGTGTAAAGTTGTACTTTACTATCTTTAAAATCATAGACCAATTTTTGTCCTGGCTTCATCAGCACTTTTTTCGAAACATTGTCACGCTTGAAAATAAAGCCGATCTTTCCTTCAACTAATGTCGCCGACACTCTGTCTTCCTTTTCATAAGCTTCTACATTGAAATGAGTTCCGAGCACTTCTATCTGCGATTGGTGAGAGGTAGAAACGACAAATTTCTTTTCCGGATTCTTAGCCACTTCAAAATAGGCTTCTCCCTGCAAACTTACATTTCTCGTGTCGCTATCGAAGCGTGAGGGATAACTCAAAGTAGATTCGGAATTCAGGAAAACCAACGTGCCATCGGGCAATGTCAGAGAAGTCATCATTCCGGGATTTGTTTTCACTTCCATCATTTGTGCCAATTCCTGTTCGCTTCCTCCCCAATGTTGTACCATCAGAGTAACGAGAAGTGGAATGAACAGCACTGCTGCCGCACGTTGCGCCCATTCCCACCATGTCGTTTTCCTTTGTCTGTTACCTGCCATTCTACTTTTCACCTTTATCAATGCTTTCTCTGTGTCGACTTTCGTCATGATGTGAACGGTATCTGTAGCAAGATAAAGAGCATGTATCTGTTTTGCCATCCGTCGATTTTCGTCCGATTCGCTCATCCACATCTCAACTTGCAGACGTTCTTCTTCCGTTGCCACCCC
The DNA here is from genome assembly GCF_015667765.1 of Bacteroides sp. 1001302B_160321_D4. Lineage (NCBI taxonomy): Bacteria > Pseudomonadati > Bacteroidota > Bacteroidia > Bacteroidales > Bacteroidaceae > Bacteroides > Bacteroides sp. 1001302B_160321_D4. Next base: position 22,029 of record NZ_JADPLO010000067.1, read on the forward strand.
TTCACAATAACGTGGAAGCAGTTCTTCTATCGTATTTCTATCTGTTTTATCCATATCTTTTTTTATTGCCTTTTACTATAAGACAAGGGAGAATAGGAAGACTCCTAAACTAAAAACCATTTTTTTTAGAAAAATCTTTGTTTCTATCTAAAAAAGCTATATTTGCAGTTAAATTATGGAGCTAATACATGAAAGGAACTTATCAATCAGACAATGATTTTCTATTATCAGCCGTTCAACGCGGAGATCAAAAAGCATTCGATACACTGTTTCGGAGATATTATCCGATGCTGTGCGCATATGGTCACCGGTTTGTCGAGTTGGAAGATGCAGAAGAGATTGTAGAGGATTCTCTTTTATGGATTTGGGAAAATCGGGAAACACTGGTTATCGAGTCCTCTCTTAATTCTTATCTTTTTAAGATGGTGTATCGCAGGGCTTTGAACAAGCTTGCACATATTGATGCCACCCAACGGGCGGATACCCGCTTTTATGAAGAAATGCAGGAAATGCTGCAAGATACGGACTATTACCAGATTGAAGAACTTGCGAAACGGATTGAAGATGCTGTCGCGGCATTGCCTGAAAGTTATCGGGAAGCTTTTGTGATGCACCGATTCCGGGATATGAGTTACAAGGAGATTGCAGAAACACTGGGGGTATCGCCCAAAACAATAGATTACCGTATTCAACAAGCGTTAAAGCAACTGCGCGTGGATTTGAAAGATTACCTCCCGTTACTACTACCTCTCTTATTTCCCTAGAGAGACAAAACATATAAGTAACCATCAATATTATTCCATTTGGCTATTACCTGTCAGCTAAAGTATTAATAGACAACTTACGTTGTATTAAAGATAAACTTACGTTCCTCTAAGGCAAAAGTTCCCTTTGACCTGAAACAAACTATAAACGAAAGTTCCAATTATATAAATGCAACCTTCATTTTTATAAATGCAAGTTTCATTTATAAAAACAAAGCTTCCGTTTATAGATTTCTCTTAGACAAAAACAACTTTGGCAGTAAGGAAAAGGAAGTTTGCAATAAGGAGACAGTAACTTATCTATTAACTAACTTCATCTCTTTCTATAAGGAAGTGTAAACCAGAAAGTAGATCCTTTACCTTCTTCTGAATCTACTCCTATTTTTCCCCCGAGACGCTCAACAATCGTACGACAAATGGAAAGTCCTAAGCCGGTACCTTGAATGAATGGGTTATATTTTACGAATCGTTCGAAAACATGTTCACACTGTTCGTTTGACATACCACAGCCGGTATCTGATACATAAAAATAAATAGTATCGGTGTCTGTCATACGATACCCCATACAGATAGTGCCTGTTTGAGTAAATTTGATAGCGTTATTGACAAAGTTGGCAAGCAATTGTATCAGTCGATTCTTATCAATATAAAAAAGACAACCCGGCAAGCGTTCGGTAAATGCAAGGGTAACATCACTGTTTTTCAAACGTAACCGCATACTTTGTTCAATTTCCTCCATTGTCTGATTAACATCGATCGAGGAAGGATAGAAATCAAATGTTCCGGCTTCAATCTTCGACAAATCCAGAATATCATTAATTAATTGGAGCAACAAGTCGGTATTTGTTTCGATGATATCTGCGTACTCGCGCATTTCGACAGGATCTTCTGTATGGGGAAGCATATTTGAAAAGCCCACGATTGCGTTCAAAGGAGTACGTATTTCATGGCTCATGTTCGCCAGAAAGGCAGATTTCAATTGATTAGCCTGCTCCGCTTTCTCCACCGCTTCACTCAAACGGCTATACGCTTTCCGAAGAATACGAATATAATAGACAATAGCAGCTATCAAAAGTAATAGAAAAACAGAACTAGCAATAATCTTAACATAGTGTTGCTGAAAAAAAGTTTGAGGTTTATCAATATATACAGCATCGTCGGGATAACGACTTGACGGAATATTATAAGACTTTAATACAGGATAACAAAGATAGGAATTTCCTTCCCCTCCCACTCCACCCGGAATATTGCGGGCTTGTTCTCCATTCAATATACGATTCAGGATTTCCAGCAAAGAATCGCAAAAAGACTCCGTCGATACATAATACCCTCCTGCGAAAGTATTGTTCGATAAATTTTCGGGAGATAGCAAAAACAGAGGTGAGGGAGTAAAATTGGTTATAATTTCCTGTATGTGGTCGAAAAGGTAGTTGTTATCATTTTCATTATGAGACTCAAACCAGGAATAGTAAATAATCCCTGTATTAGGTTTATAACTATGCAGGGTATCCAGCAACATTTCTGTCGATAATTGAGTGGTAGAAAGCAGATCCAGACGTAAATCCGGAAAATTCTCTTCGACGGCTTCCTTTACATCTCTACGGGTTTCTTCACTAATATATCTGTCGTCTGAAATAAATGCCAGACGTTGCATATCCGGTATTAGTTTATAAATCAGTTCCACTGTTTCCTTCACATAATAATGCTGCTTTAAAAGTGTCAGATTGTAGCCTCTTCTCCATTCTTCACCGGGGACACTATTGGTTTCTGTTAGTGGAGCATGAGACAGCAAAACGTCGAGAGAAGCAGGCAGGCGGTCGCGGGCATTTGTCACTATTACCGGAACATCTTTCCATACGTCATCAAACAGTTCACGGCAGACAATCCATCCCGGATCTCCAATCAGGACGATGGCAGCGGGAGCTACCGGGTATTTCTCACGCAAATGGGTGACTACGGCATCTGCTTCCATCTTATTCACCAAAGCTGGTACGGAAAGAGATTCCGCTTTGGCAGATATCCCCTGCTTCTGAAGAGCATCGTGTATACACCAATAGAAATTTTTAGCCCAAGGCAGATTAAAATTAATGGAATTCAAAACCAGTACTTCTTTATTTGTTGTTTCAGTTCGGGCTGACACAGATAATAAGAATCCTTCTATAAAAAGGAATAAGCCTAAGAATGAGATGGTTCGGAGTACTTGTTTCATTTGTGATGTTCTATAATAGCTACGGCAAAGGTAGTATTTATTTCCATTTCGCAAAAAAAAGGCATCTCAAAATTAATTGAGATGCCTTATATTATATAAAACCAGGTATCAAAGAGTTATTTCTTCAACAAGATAGTAAGGCTTTCTTTCAAAGAACGAATGATACTTTCCGCATCCGCCTGTTTCTTGCGTTCAAGTTCTATGACGGCTGCCGGAGCATTGTTCACGAATTTCTCGTTGCTCAATTTCTTCACGATGCCTTGCAGGAAACTTTCCTTATGTTTAAGTTCGGCCAACAGACGAGTGATTTCCGCATCTATATCAATCATATCAATCAATGGTACGGCAAATTCTGTCGTTCCAACCATGAAAGAAGCAGCACCTTCTGCTTTTTTGAATACTACATTAATAGCAGAAAGGTTACACATCTTGATAATCACCGGATTCATTTTTTCTACCGGATGACTATCCACAACCTGCAATTCGAGTTGTTCCTTCAAAGCAATATTCTTCTGCAAACGAATGCTGCGAACATTGCTGATAATTTCCTTAGCCAATTCAAATTCTTGCAGGAATGTCTCGTTTACCTCAAGAGGCTCTTTCATGAGAGTAACCATCAAACTTGCACCCGGTTCGCGCTCACGCAGTTGTTGCCACAGTTCTTCTGTGATAAACGGCATGAAAGGATGAAGCAACTCGAGCAGACGTTCGAAAGAACTAAGCACCATACTATAAATAAAGCCATTAATGGGCTGCCCATAAGCAGGTTTCACAATTTCCAGCAACCAGGAAGAGAACTCATCCCAGAACAGTTTGTAAACCAACATCAATGCTTCGCTCAAACGATATTTAGAGAACAAATCGGCAACTTCAACCGCAGCTGCATCCAGTCTCTGGTCGAACCATTGAACAGCCAGATGAGCCTCGGGTGGAACCGGAATGGAACTTTTGCCATTAGTCCATCCTTTAATCAGACGGAAAGCATTCCATATCTTGTTGCAGAAGTTACGTCCCTGTTCGCAAAGGGCGTCGTCGAAAAGAATGTCGTTTCCGGCAGGAGCTGAAAGCATCATACCCATACGCACACCGTCGGCACCATACTTTTCGATCAGTTCCAATGGATCGGGAGAGTTACCGAGCGATTTAGACATCTTACGTCCCTGTTTATCACGAACGATTCCTGTGAAGTATACGTTTTTAAACGGCATCTGTCCCTCGTATTCGTAGCCTGCCATAATCATACGGGCTACCCAGAAAAAGATAATATCCGGTCCTGTCACAAGGTCGCTTGTCGGATAGTAGTATTTGATTTCTTCGTTGCCCGGGTTGTTGATTCCGTCGAACAAAGAGATAGGCCACAACCAGGAAGAGAACCAAGTGTCCAGGCAATCTTCATCCTGACGAAGGTCTTCCATTGTCAGGGCGGCATTACCCGTCTTTTCTTTTGCTTTTGCCAGAGCTTCCTCGGGAGTAGCGGCTACTACATAACCACCTTCCGGCAGGAAGTATGCAGGAATACGATGTCCCCACCACAACTGACGGCTGATACACCAGTCTTTGATGTTTTCCATCCAGTGACGGTAGGTATTCTTGTATTTGGCAGGGTAGAATTTCAGATCGTCGTTCATTACCGGAGGCAATGCCATATCTGCAAAATGTTGCATCTTGAGGAACCATTGCATAGACAATTTCGGTTCGATCACAACGTTGGTACGTTCCGAATATCCTACCTTATTAGTATAGGCTTCTATTTTTTCGAGCAATCCGGCAGCTTCGAGGTCTTTCTCTATTTGTTTACGAACATCGAAACGGTCCATACCGATATACATACCGGCAGCTTCGCTCAATGTACCGTTGTCATTGAAAATATCGATACTAGGCAAGTTGTATTTTTCACCCAGCATATAGTCGTTTACATCATGGGCCGGGGTTACTTTCAGACAACCCGTACCGAATTCGATGTCTACATAATCATCCTCAATCACAGGAATGACACGGTTTACCAGCGGAACGATCACTTTCTTTCCTTTCAGCCATTCGTTCTTCGGGTCGTTCGGATTGATACACATAGCCGTATCACCCATAATTGTTTCAGGACGGGTTGTTGCAACAACCGCGTAGCGACCTTCCGGATCACCTTCTACTTTATAGCGAAGGTAATACAGTTTTCCGTGTTCTTCCTTGTAGATTACTTCCTCGTCAGAAAGGGCAGTCAAGGCTTTCGGGTCCCAGTTTACCATGCGGACGCCCCGGTAGATCAATCCTTTATCGAACAGATCGACAAATACCTTGATTACACTTTCGCTACGTTTCTCATCCATAGTGAAAGCAGTACGATCCCAATCGCAGGATGCGCCGAGTTTACGGAGTTGTTTCAGGATAATACCACCGTGCTCGTCTGTCCATTCCCAGGCATGTTTCAAGAATTCGTCACGAGATAGATCGGTTTTCTTGATACCTTGAGAAGCGAGTTTGTTTACAACTTTAGCTTCGGTAGCAATAGAAGCGTGGTCAGTTCCCGGCACCCAGCAAGCATTCTTGCCTTCCATACGGGCACGACGAACTAAAATATCCTGGATGGTATTATTAAGCATGTGTCCCATGTGTAACACACCGGTGACGTTCGGGGGCGGGATGACGATGGTGTAAGGTTCACGGCCATCGGGTTTTGAACTGAATAATTTGTGGTCCAGCCAATACTGGTACCACTTTCCCTCCACGTCAGCGGGATTGTACTTACTTGCTAATTCCATATTGTTTTATGTATATGATAATGTATATTCTAAAAATAACGGGTGCAAAATTAATAATTTAAATTCAAATCTTACCACCCTCGGGGTGTTTCTGTGCACGGAAAGAGAATTTATATCCCTCATAAAGAGCGAATCCGTAGAACAGGGCAGTCATCGACATTACATTTTTCAACAGAATAGAGAATATCTCTCCATAGTCTACACCTGCCAGGACTTGAAAATAACCCATTTCATAATCTTGGGAGATATATCCGATAATAGACAAGAAATCACCTAAGATGCAACTAACCAGAGATAATGCCGCACCGATAATTCCAAAAATGGGACGTATTCCCTTGCCCTGCCGCATCGCAAAACCTACCATGAATCCGATAGCAATGGGCATAAACCCAATCTGACGACCTGTAGAAACGGAGATCAGCCCCCATGCCACCGCACCAACGATGCATGCGACAACTGCACACAATACTCCTTTGGGCAGGTTCTCTTCGGCAAGCATTTCCTCTTCTGTCATGGATACCGGAAAGTCTTCCGGCTTGGGAGGCGCTAATCTTTCCAGTTCCTTATCTTGCTCAAAACTGTCACATTCTTCTTCAAAAGCGGGAAGTTCTCCGGTACGTTTACAAACGAGTCCTTTTCCGTTCACAAAATCACGTGACACGCAATTCCTGCAATACTTTTCTATTTCTTCTGATGTAGCCATCTTATCCGGTTTATGTTGAATAACTTTCTCTGATTACGCAGGTACACAAAGTCACTGTTAACAGATTTTTTGCAAATATAGAGGTATTTTTTCGCGCAACGTTTATTAAATGCATATTTTTGTTGACTGATTTTATACAAATGATGAAAAATAAGCCAAATGTAAGATATTTAGCCTTAGGAGCATTATTAATCCTGGTGTGGCTAACGCAATGGATTCCTGCTCTGGCAACGATCTATTCTCAAACAATCTATCCCCTTATCTCCTACGTCCTGTCGTTTTTTTCCGGTTTATTTCCTTTTGCCATAGGGGATTTATTTATTTTCCTTAGCATCACAGGCGTGATTGTTTATCCCTTTTATGCCCGTCTCCGCAAGCAGTTGCCTTGGAAGAAAATCTTATTGCGCGACGGGGAATACTTATTATGGATTTATGTATGGTTCTATCTGGCATGGGGCCTGAACTACTCGCAGAAAAATTTCTATCAACGAACAGAAATCCCGTATACCGCCTATACTCCCGAGATTTTCCAAGAATTCGTAGATGATTATATTACTCAACTGAACCGCTCGTATACTCCTGTCAATAGTATCAATCAAGATTTGATACGAGAGGAAACTGTGCGAATCTATCATCAGTTAAGTGATAGTCTGGGCGTACATCGCCCTCCACACGAGCATCCGAGAGTAAAAACAATGTTATTCACTCCCTTCATTTCGATGGTAGGGGTAACGGGTAGCATGGGGCCTTTCTTCTGCGAGTTTACACTCAACGGAGATTTGCTTCCCGTTAATTATCCGGCCACTTATGCTCACGAACTAGCCCATTTATTAGGTATCACCAGCGAAGCGGAAGCTAATTTCTATGCTTATCAGGTTTGCACCCGTTCAGAAGCGATGGGAATCCGTTTTTCCGGATATTTTTCTATATTGGGACATGTATTGGGAAATGCGCAAAGATTACTACCGGAAGAAGAATACACCCGACTGTTTAAACGCATCCGACCGGAAATTATCGAATTGGCTAAGAATAACCAGGCGTATTGGGCTGCCAAGTATAGCCCTGTGGTCGGTGCTGTGCAGGATTGGATATACGATCTTTATCTGAAAGGGAATAAGATAGAAAGCGGACGGCAGAACTACTCGGAAGTAGTGGGGCTGCTGATTTCCTATCAGGAGTGGAAAAAGAAATAAATATAGATTGTGCCTTGTTTTGGCACATAGTATTCTGATCTTTGCAACGTTAATATAAAACGGATAGACTAATTTCTTTATGGCAAAAGATCTTTTTAATAAATATCTCTGGTTAGTAGATACAATCTATCGGGCTGGAACAATAACATTAGATGAAATTAACCGTAAATGGCTGCGGTGTGAAATGAGTAACGGAGAGAAAATCCCAAATAGAACTTTTCACAATCACCGGAAAGCCATTGAAGAACTATTCGACATTAACATAGAATGCGATAGACACAACGGATGCAATTATTATATAGAAAACACCGAAGAACTTAAAAAAGAAGGACTCAGAAAATGGCTGTTAAATATATTTGCAGTCAATACAGTCCTTAACGAAAACCATAAATTAAGAGATAAAATACTACTGGAAGAATATCCTTCAGGAGAACAGTATCTGATACCAATCATTGAAGCTATTGATAATCATATAACGTTGGAAATAACATACCAAGGCCATTGGCAGGATAAATCATGTACATTTCAAATTGAACCTTATTGTATAAAGACCTTCAAACAACGTTGGTATGTGGCAGCAAGAAGTCCGTATTATGACAAAGTATTGATCTACTCTCTTGATCGGATACTCGAAATGGAACAAACAGACTTACCGTTCGAGTATCCTCAAACTTTTAACCCTAAAGTCTACTTCGATAATAGCTTCGGGGTTATTGTTGATGAAGAATATGACGTAGAAAAAATCAGCATAAAAGTATATGGAAATCAATGCAAATACTTCCGTTCTCTCCCGTTGCACCATTCTCAAAAAGAAAGTGAAACACACAGCAACTATTCCATTTTTAATTATAGATTGCGCCCTACTTATGATTTCTGCCAAGCCATCTTATCACATGGAGATTTTGTAGAAGTCTTGAAGCCTCAATGGTTCAGAATTCAAATTGGAGCAACTATTCAAAAAATGCATCAACTATATGAATAAATATCATCACAGGTGTATTGAAATGAGTATTCATTAGTAAATATTAAAGCAGTCCGGTCATATTTTCTGATAAGATTCTTTCAATTCTAAAAAATGTTTCTTAGTTTTGCAATGTACAACCATTAAAACAAGTAGTAAGAAACAGAGAACAAAGATTTTCAGACATATTGGTAACCATTCTATTTTCCGCCTTGACATAAGTTGTTAGCCGCCATATCTTTGCGCCGTAACCTTTAACAAGAATGAT
>NZ_JADPLO010000068.1:0-29839 GCF_015667765.1 Bacteroides sp. 1001302B_160321_D4
TGTTTTACAATGCTAAATTTACCGATGTTAAGAAAATGTTAAACTCATAAAATGACTTGGATAGAAACATAGAATACTAACAGCATTCAATAAGAAAACACACAGTCTGTTTGTCCTCAAGATACCATGTATTATACGGAGTCCCATCATAATGTCGACAGGGCACAGTTGCAGGGCTGGCATTATAAAACAGATATCGGACAGAATACCCCCATAACCGCTTTTGTTTTCATTATAGCTAATCTTGATTTCATTATAGCTAATTCTGATTTCATTATAGCTAATTCTGATTTCATTATAGCTAATCTCGATTTCATTATAGCTAATTTTATTTTCGTTATAGCTAATCAGCACTTGCCCTAAAGAGATTCATGGCTCATCGAGATACCTCACAATGAGCCGCACCTGCCTTGCACTATAAGCGTGGTCGTTTTTTCCTTCGCCGCCGCTATACATTGCGTCATATAATTCCTTGTTATTTCTGATCCACTCCCTCATTTTTCGCATGGCATACACCAACGGTACATACGGATTATATAAATGTGCCAGCTCCGATTTCAAATACGGACGTATGACAAACGGCTCCTCTGCTATCTCTTCTTTTTCTGCTTTCATATCTTCGGAAAATTAATTTTATCGTATTCCAAATATACGGAAAATCTCCCGCTTGTCCAAGTATATAAGTAAAATAAAATCACTCTGAATAAAAGTAAATACATTCTGAATGAAAGTAAGACAAACTAGGTCAAAGTAAGACAAAGTACGTCATTCTATCCCCTTATAATACACTACCTTTGAGGTATCGAAAGAAAAAGAAACAGAGCTCGTTCCTCTCTTCCGATATTGATTGCGGCAACCGCAATCTGTAATATTTATTTTTCAATTATTAATTCTCAATTTTTAATTTATCATGGCAATACCATTTAAAAGAATGGGTCGTAAAGACCCGAGAAAGGTTGATGGGGTGGTGAAGTATCATCCGCAACTTGTGACGCAGGGACAGAGTGTAGACCTGGATAAACTTGCTTACACGATGAAAGAGAAAAGTTCCCTGTCGTTGGGTGACATTCAGAGTGTGCTGACTAATCTCGTAGAAGCGATGCGTACGGCGCTGTTCGACGGTAAATCCGTCAATATCCATGATTTTGGTGTATTCAGCCTTTCCGCTACCACGCGGGGAGTGGACACGAAAGATGAGTGTACGATGAAGAACATCAAGACGGTGAACATCAATTTCCGTCCTTCGAGCAGTGTCCGTCCCAATCTGACGTCTACCCGTGCCGGTGAGAAAATCGAGTTTCTGGATCTCGACGCGCCCAAGAAAAAGAAAACCGATGGTGAAGATCCCGGTGATGAAGGTGGCGGAGACTCCGGTGGAGGTAGTGGAGGCGGTAGCGGTGAAGCTCCGGATCCGGCAGCTTAATTCGTAGAGTGCAGATAATGTTTACAACTGATAAGAAAAATAGTGGCACTATGATGAGAAAGATTGATTTGATCGTGATCCACTGTTCCGCCACCCGTGCCGACCGTTCTCTCACCCTGGATGACTTGGAGATGCAACACCGTCGGCGTGGATTTAACGGAACAGGTTATCACTACTACATCCGCAAGGATGGAACAGTGCACCTCACCCGACCGATTGAACGTATCGGTGCGCACGTGAAAGGATTCAATTCGAACAGTGTCGGTATCTGCTACGAAGGCGGTTTGGATGGCCACGGTTGTCCGGCAGACACGCGGACACCGGAACAACGGGCGGCACTCCGCTTACTGGTACATCAATTACTTGAGACTTTCCCCGGTAGCCGGGTGTGCGGTCATCGCGATTTAAGTCCCGACCGCAACGGAAACGGGGAGATTGAACCGGAAGAATGGATCAAGGCGTGTCCGTGTTTTGAGGTGAAAGCGGAGTTTGGGGTTACCGCTGCACGACATCTTAATTCTCGACCGGACAACAACGATATGTGTCCAACCAGACACCTAGTGCGCAGGTCATAGGAAGTAATGAATCATTTAAAGAGTTCGGAAAGGAGGTGTGTAGAGTTATGGCAAGTAAGAAATCCCTTTGGGATATGATTTTGAAAGTAGTCATCGCGGTGGCGTCAGCAGTAGCAGGCGTATTTGGAGCTAATGCGATGAGTCTGTAAGAAACAGAGGATTAGTTTATTTTAGAGAGGGTGCATAGATTTTCTATTTCACCCTCTCTATTTTTTATTACTCATAAAATAAATCGTATATTTATTTCTTATAAACCAACTTACTCGGAACTCCCTCCCCGAATAAATTATCACCCAGCGTCGTAATCTTATTTCCGGTAGCCAACACATAGCGGAGATTATCGCATCCCATAAAAGCACCGAACTCAATAGCCGTCACACTGGCCGGCAGCTCCAACGTGCCGCAAAGGCGACCGCAGTTGCTAAATACCCGCTGTCCGATAGATTTCAGATTATGAGGTAATTTCATATTTAGTAGATACTTTTTCTGTGCGAAAGTGAAGTCGGGGATAGCCGTTGCGTTCGTTCTGGAAATATCGACAGAGACGAGATTCGGCATATAATCGCGGATCAGTTTGAAGTCGGCGTTATCCAGCTTACCCTCCACGGTCAGGAAGTTGATGTCTCTGGGTTGCAGTCCCGCTTTCAGAATTTCTTCTTCCAGTTTGCCCATGGCGCCCACTTGCAGGATAGTCTCTACCGGTTCCCCCTCGATAAACGCAAAGTTCTGCCATCTGTCCTTGTAGCGGTAAGAGTCGCTGCTGCCCAGAGGGACGAAGATAGCGGTAACGCTGTCTGCCAACGCTTCCGGCAACAGGTTGGGAGCTGTCTTCTTGCGGATCTGGCAGATTTTCAGGTTCTCGCAACCTTTGAAGGCGGCATCTTCGATATTCTTTGTTTTCTCCGAAAGAATCACTTTCTCCAGCGTGGCTTTGCCTTTGGTCACTCCGTCCACCACATTCGAGAAAGCGTATGCAGGAATGAAGTTCGGCATATAAATATAGAATTTCCCGTTGGGATAAGTGCCCGCTTTTCCGCTGTACATCTTGATTTCAGCGTTCGAAATATCCAATACTTTCAGATTATCAAATTCGTCACGGAGATGGCGGAAGTCCTCCGCGTTCAGTTTTCCGGTCAGTGTGAGATGGGTGACACTGTTGGCTTCCTCTTCAGTCATCATGGAAATCAGCGTACCGGGCTTACTCACATAATACGTTTTACTCACTTGGGCGGCTGCTCCTAACGCATTAGCGGCCAATAAGAAACTTATCAATAGTAGTTTAATTTTCATAATTTTGTAGATTTGTTCTGACAAATATAGGAAAAATAGAGAATACATGATGTTTTTTTATGTTTTATATCTAATTTTGTAGCCGGATTAACAAATTGTAAAAATGGAGGCAGACAACATTGCTGGGGGCAAAGAACCCAAAAGACTTCCTGTGTGGGCTTGTATCCCGCTGTTTATTGTGATACTTTTCATCCTTCTTGGATTGTATGGTACGCTGGCCCGCGGATGTTTGTCGTTGGTGTTGGGTGTGGAAGCCCGCCATCCGGGAGTGATGGGATACATTATTCTCGAAGCCAGTATGCTACTCGCCGTTCTGACCGCTGCCATTCCTATGCTCCGCTTCGAACGCCGTCCGTTTTCTGATTTGGGGCTCTCCTTAAAAGGACACGTCAAGGGACTGTGGTATGGCTTCCTGATGGCAATCCTGCTCTATCTGTTCGGCTTCGGAATCTCGTTCGTCTTGGGAGAGATAGAAGTCACCGGTTTCCAGTTCAAGCCGTTGGATCTGCTGGGCTCGTGGGTGTTTTTCCTGCTGGTCGCCTTGTTCGAAGAAATACTGATGCGCGGTTATATCCTCGGACGCCTATTGCATACCACCATGAATAAATTCCTGGCGCTTTTCGTCTCGGCAGCGTTATTCGCCTTTATGCACATCTTTAATCCCGAAATCGCTTTCCTGCCCATGCTCAACCTGTTGCTGGCAGGTATGCTGCTGGGAGCTTCCTATCTATATACGCGGAACCTGTGTTTCCCTATCTCGCTCCATCTTTTCTGGAATTGGATTCAAGGCCCCATCCTCGGTTATCAGGTAAGCGGAAACAACTTCACCACCAGTATGCTGACTTTGCGTATGCCCGAAGAAAACGTACTGAATGGCGGAGCCTTCGGTTTTGAAGGCTCGCTCATTTGCACAGTACTTATGATTGTATTTACGATTCTGATCGTGTGGTGGGGAGAGAAAAGAGAAGCAATCAGTCTTGCGGTACCCCGATCATGCTAAGTTGAATCCGTTTCCGGTCATAATCTACATTCATCACCCTCACCATGACGTGCTGATGGATGGACACCACTTCTGTCGGGTCGGAAATGAACCGTTCCGCTAATTGAGAAAGGTGTACAAGACCGTTCTCCTTAATTCCTATATCGACAAACGCCCCGAAATTAGTGATATTGCCTACAATGCCCGGAAGAATCATCCCTTCGCGCAAATCGGCTATGGTGCGTACATTCTTGTCGAACTCGAAGACTTTGATAGCCTTGCGCGGGTCACGTCCCGGCTTGTCGAGCTCCTGCAGAATATCCTGTAAGGTAGGCAGGCCGACGGTAGGAGTGATGTAGTCGGAAATATTGATCTTCCGGCGAAGTTCCTTGTCGGCTATCAACTCGTCGATGGTGCATTTCAGGTCTTTGGCCATTTGCTCTACGATGTGGTAACTTTCCGGATGCACGGCGGTATGATCCAACGGATTTTTAGCTCCGGGGATGCGAAGAAATCCTGCGCATTGCTCAAAGGCTTTGGCGCCCATGCGCGGCACTTTCATCAGTTCTTTTCGCGAACCGAAAGCTCCGTTCTCTGCCCGGTAATTGACAATGTTCTGTGCCAGTTGGGGGCCCAGACCGGATATATAAGTGAGCAGATGACTGCTTGCCGTATTCAGATTTACCCCGACCAGGTTCACGCAATTCTCTACCGTCTGATCGAGTGCTTTCTTCAGCTTCGTCTGGTCTACATCGTGCTGATATTGGCCCACGCCGATAGACTTGGGATCTATCTTCACCAACTCTGCCAGCGGATCCATCAGGCGGCGTCCGATGGAGACTGCCCCACGCACCGTTACGTCGTAATCCGGAAACTCGTCACGAGCAATTTTGGAAGCTGAATAAATGGAAGCCCCCTGCTCGCTGACTACAAACACGGGTATCTGACGGTCGAAACTCTGACTGTTGATGAAATCTTCCGTCTCCCGGCTTGCCGTTCCGTTGCCGATGGAGATGGCTTCTATCTGGTAGGCCTCAATCATCTTGCGAAGTTTCGAAGCAGCCTCGCCGGTCTTGTTGACCGGAGGATGCGGATAGATATTCTCATTATGCAACAGATTGCCTTGCGCGTCGAGACAAACCACCTTACATCCGGTACGGAATCCGGGGTCGATGGCGAGCACCCGTTTTTGTCCCAATGGCGGAGCGAGAAGAAGTTGGCGGAGGTTTTCGGTGAATACGCGAATTGCCTCATCGTCGGCTTTCTCTTTGGATTGGGCGGCAAATTCTGTTTCAATGGAAGGCTTGAGCAACCGTTTGTAAGCATCCGTCGTAGCTTCGCCCACTTGCCGGCTACATTCGTTGTTGCCACGTACGAATTGGCGTTCCAAACGTTCGATGCAGGCCTCGTCGTCGGGATTGATAGACACTTTCAGCAACCCTTCCGACTCTGCCCGGCGGATGGCGAGCAGACGGTGGGACGTGCAACGTTTCAGTGGCTCGGAGAAATCGAAATAATCGCGGTATTTCGCTGCTTCTTCCTCTTTTCCTTTGACTAGTTTGGCCGTAATCTCTGCCTGGCGCCCGAACTGGTTACGTACCGCGTTGCGGGCACGCTCGTCTTCGTTCACCTGCTCCGCGATAATGTCACGCGCACCTTTCAGTGCGTCGTCCACATCTTTCACTTCACCTTTTACAAAGGAAGCGGCTTTGGCGCTAAGGTTGTTTTCCCGTTGCAACAGCAGGATGGTGGCAAGCGGCTCCAGTCCTTTCTGGCGGGCCACTTCGGCACGTGTCTTCCGTTTGGGTTTGTAAGGGAGGTATATATCTTCCAGTTCCGTCGGGTTCCAGGTGTCGTTGATGCGTTTCTCCAGTTCGGCAGTCAGTTTGCCCTGTTCGGTGATGGTGCCGAGAATCGTTTCTTTCCGTTTGGCTATGTCGCACAACTTATCGTGTTGCTCTTTGATCTGCTCTATCTGCACCTCATCCAGCCCGCCAGTGGCTTCTTTGCGGTATCGGCTGATGAAAGGAATCGTAGCACCTTCGCCCAAAAGATGGAGCGTGCTGCTTATTTGTCTTTCCGGTATGCCCAGAAATCCGGAAATCATCTTGTGAAATAATTCCATAATTTGTATTTTTTGACAGTAAATGAGCGACAAAAATACATATAAATCTGTTAAACCCGACAAGTTTTACTATATTTGCAACTCAATTAATGAATTAACACATCAAAACTGCATTATTATGCTGGGACGTCTTGGATATTTTTTTATCTGTTTTCTTTGGCTCCTGCAGTCATCGAAGGTCTTGGCTGTCTCTAACGATAAGAAACCTATTCTGATTATCTGTTCTTATAATCCGGCAGCGCACCAAACATCGGTCACTATTTCCGATTATATGGATGAATATAGTAAGTTGGGAGGACAGCGCGACATCATCATCGAGAATATGAACTGTAAAAGCTTCTCGGAAGCTCCGCTATGGAGCAAAATGATGACACAGATTCTTGCTAAATACCAGGGGGAAAAGCATCCGGCGCAGATTATTTTGTTAGGTCAGGAAGCATGGGCCGCTTATTTGTCGCAGCGGGATGAAATGCAGGTGAAAGTGCCCGTGATGTGCAGTCTGGCCAGTAGCAACGTGGTGATATTGCCGGAAGATACCGTGGGAAGCCTGGATAGCTGGATGCCCGAATCTGTCGATCTCTTCGATGACCATCTGAATATCCCCGAACTCAAATCGGGATTTATCAACCAATATGATATAGAGGGTAATATTCAGATGATTCAAGCCTTCTATCCGAAAACGAAACACATTGCCTTTATTTCGGACAACACGTATGGCGGAGTGACCATGCAAGCATTGGTGCGAAAAGAAATGAAGAAATTCCTCGACCTGGATTTGATTCTGATGGATGGACGGAAACATTCTATTTATACCATCGTTGAGGAGTTGAGGCAACTGCCCGAAAACACGGTGATCCTGGTGGGAACATGGCGGGTGGATATGAACGAGGGGTATTTCATGAGAAATGCTACGTATGCCATGATGGAAGTTACCCCTACCATTCCGACTTTTACCCCTTCATCGGTGAGTCTCGGTCATTGGGCGATAGGAGGGGTGTTGCCCGACTACCGGAAAGTGGGTGGAGAAATGGCTATGGAGTCTGTACGGATGGATACGCACCCGCAGGATACGGCGAAACATCTTTCGGTAATCGGCTGCAAAGCGGTATTGGATAGCCGGAAGGTGAAGGAATGGGGGCTGGACCCGGCGGTATTGCCTTTTAAAGTGCAGCTTGTCAACCAGCCGGTTTCGTTCTATCAGCAATATACTTATCAGATATGGTCTGCCTGTGCTTTGTTTGTGATTCTGGTGCTCGGCTTGTGCATCTCTCTCTTCTATTATTTCCGTACGAAACGCCTGAAGGATGAGCTGCTGAAATCGGAGAAGGACTTGCGCGTAGCAAAAGACAGGGCGGAAGAGTCTAATCGTCTGAAGAGTGCTTTCCTTGCCAATATGAGCCATGAGATACGGACACCGTTGAATTCGATTGTAGGATTCTCGGATGTATTGGCCGTTGGCGGTAGCACGGAGGAGGAACAGCAGTCTTATTATCAGATTATCAAAACCAATTCGGATTTGTTGCTTCGACTGATTAACGATATTCTCGACCTTTCACGTCTGGAGGCCAACCGGGTGACGCTGACTTGGGAGGAATGTGATGTGGTGCAGTTGTGCAGCCAGGTGGTGGCGTCTGTTAGTTTTTCGCGGCAGTCGTCGGAAAACCAGTTCTTGTTTACCACTTCTTTCGAATCTTTCCGGATGGTGACGGATGTGCAGCGTATGCAGCAAGTGATGATTAACCTGCTGTCCAACGCCAACAAGTTTACGAAATGCGGTAAGATCACATTGGACTTTTCTGTGAACGAGGAAACGCAAATGGCTGTCTTCTCGGTGACGGACACCGGATGCGGCATCCCGAAAGAAAAACAGGGACTTGTGTTCGAGCGTTTTGAGAAACTGAATGAATATGCCCAGGGTACCGGACTGGGATTGTCTATCTGTAAATTGATTGTGCACAAATGGAAAGGAAGTATATGGATCGACCCTGACTATACCGGTGGGGCGCGGTTTGTATTCTCTCATCCGTTAAATCTAAATATAGAAAAAGAATGAAACGAATCGTATTAATTTATGGCTTGCTTCTCTGCCTCGCTCTGTCTGTTGCGGCGCAGGAAAAGGTGGTGAAACTGAAGATTGTAGAAACAAGTGATGTACATGGCAATTATTATCCTTATAATTTTATAACCCGCCACGAGTGGAAGGGGAGTCTCGCACGGGTTTATTCTTTCGTGCAGAAAGAGCGCGAACAATATAAGGAGAATCTGATATTGCTGGATAACGGCGATATTTTGCAGGGACAGCCCACTGCCTATTACTATAATTATATAGATACGGTGTCTCCCCATCTTTGCTCGGAAATGATGAATTACATGAAGTATGATGCCGGCAACATGGGTAACCATGACGTGGAAACGGGACGTGCCGTTTTCGACCGTTGGATCACCACTTGTGACTTCCCAGTGTTGGGTGCCAACATCATAGATACATCTACGGGACAGCCCCATCTGGTTCCTTACAAAGTGTTGGAACGTGATGGCGTGAAGATCGTGGTATTGGGAATGATTACCCCTGCCATCCCTGCATGGCTCTCCGAAAATCTGTGGAAAGGATTGCGTTTCGACGATATGGAAGAGACGGCACGCAAATGGATGAAGGTTATCCGTGAAAAAGAGAACCCGGATTTGGTGGTCGGCTTGTTCCATGCCGGACAGGAGGCTTTCAAAATGTCGGGCAAATACAACGAGAACGCTTCTCTCAACGTAGCGAAGAATGTGCCGGGATTCGATATCGTATTGATGGGGCACGATCATTCCCGCGAATGTAAGAAGGTGATGAATGTTGCCGGAGACTCGGTGTTGATTATCGATCCGGCCAGCAATGGGATTGTTTTGTCTAATGTAGATGTGACCTTGAAACTGAAAGATGGAAAGGTGCAGAGCAAGGACATCAAGGGTGTCTTGACGGAAACGGAGGCTTACGGAATCAGCGAGGACTTTATGAAGCGTTTTGCCCCGCAATATGAAACGGTGCAGAAGTTCGTTTCGAAGAAGATCGGCACTTTTACCGAAAGTATCTCCACTCATTCTGCTTTCTTCGGCCCTTCTGCCTTTATCGACCTGATACATACCTTGCAGCTCGACATCACCGGTGCCGACATCTCGTTTGCCGCTCCGCTTTCGTTTGACTCGGAAATAAAGAAGGGGGATGTATTTGTAAGTGATATGTTCAATTTATATAAGTATGAGAACATGCTGTATGTGATGACTCTGTCCGGAAAGGAGATTAAGGATTTCTTGGAGATGTCTTATTATATGTGGACGAACCGGATGAAATCGCCGGAGGATCATCTGCTCTGGTTCAAGGAGAAGCGTCGTGAAGGTGCGGAGGATAGAGCGTCTTTCCAGAATTATAGCTTTAATTTCGATTCGGCTTCGGGCATTATTTATACGGTGGATGTCACTAAACCGCAGGGCGAGAAGATAACGATCACAAGCATGGCTGATGGTTCTCCTTTCCGCATGGATAAGATATATAAGGTGGCCTTGAATTCTTACCGTGGCAATGGTGGCGGAGAATTGTTGACGAAAGGGTCGGGCATCCCGCAGGAGAAGTTGAAAGACCGCATTATTTTCTCTACGGATAAGGATCTCCGTTTCTACCTGATGAATTACATTGAGGAGAAAGGAACGATGGACCCGAAAGCGCTCAATCAGTGGAAGTTTGTCCCGGAAAAGTGGACAGTGCCGGCTGCCAAACGTGATTATGAATATCTGTTCCGGTCTGTTCGATAAGTATCTAAAAGTGTTCATTATGTCCGATAATGCTCCCGATTGGCTTGTATATCTGATTAAATGCTGGTATATTTGTCGCCAAAAAAAGAGAGAGTATGGATATTCAAAGTGTTCCGAAAGTAGGTATTTCTTCGGTAGTTCATTCTAAACATATAGATGCCGACAACATTGATGTTGTTGATAATGATATAGCGCTTTTCGATACGGAGAGCGTTATATCGTTGTATAACGGGCCTACCAAACTGGAAGTGTTGACGGTGGGGCTTTGTCTGGAGGGTACCGGTACTTTTAAGATCAGTCTGCGTGAATTTCAATTGTGTCCCGGATTGATGGTGATAGCACTGCCTAATCAGATTATCGAGCAGCGGTATTTCAGTCACGATTTTAAAGGCATTTTCTTTGCTGTGTCGAAGAACTTGCTGGAGACGTTGCCTAAGATCGGAAATGTGCTTTCTTTGTTTTTTTATCTGAAAGATTATCCGTGTTTCGACCTCACTCCGCACGAGCAGGAGGTGGTGAAGGAGTATCACGCGTTTATCAGGAAACGGTTGAGGAATAAGGAGGCTTTATACCGTAGGGAAGTGGTAATGGGACTGATGCAGGGGTTCTTTTTCGAGCTTTGCACTATTTTCACTAATCATGCACCCGCAAACGCTACTACGATGAAGAATAAAAGCCGGAAAGAGTATATCTTCGAACGCTTTTATGAGTCTCTGGTGGAGTCTTACCAGTCTGAACGCAGCGTAAAATACTATGCCGACCAACTGTGTCTGACGCCGAAACATCTTTCGGGAGTAGTGAAAGAAGTCAGCGGAAAAACGGTAGGGGAGTGGATTGACGAGTTGGTGATTCTGGAAGCGAAAGCCCTCCTGAATTCTTCAAGTATGAACATACAGGAGATTGCCGACCGGCTGAATTTTGCAAACCAGTCTTTCTTTGGGAAATATTTCAAGCATTACACCGGTATGTCTCCAAAAGAATACCGGAAAAGCCGCTAAAATCATAGAACACCGGAGCGTACACGGCTTAGTGTCTCCGGTGTCATCAGAAGATAGGAAGCGATGTGTGCCAGAGGCGCGCGTTTGATGATTTCCGGATGTGTTTCGAGCAGGAGGTTATAACGTTCGCGAGCGGATTCGAAACGCCAGGAGTCTGCTTTAACCTGTGATACAATTAAAGAGTATTCCAATATCTTTTGATAGAACATGTTGATTTCCCAGTTCTCCCTCGCTAATTTTTGTATCATGTCGCGGGGGAATAAGTAAATAATGGAAGGTTCAAGAGTTTCTACGATTAGCCGGGTGGGTACTTGTTTCAGAAAACTTTCAATGCACATCACGATACATCCTTCGTATGAGAAATGTTCGGTCACGTCTTTCCCGTTTTTGTAATAGTACTGCCTAAGCATGCCTTTTCCTACAAAAACAAGTTCGTGGGCTACTTCTCCTTCGTTGAGCGCTATGGCTCCTTTGGGAAATTCTTCACGAATCAGTATGCTTTCTATCTGCCGTCTTCCTTCTATACTCATCTCCGGAAAGCGGGAATTGACAACAGCATTTACAGTCTCTCTTAATAGTGTATCCATGTCTTTTCTGTCTTGATGTGTGCAAAAATACTAAAAACGGTTGACATAAATCAAGGGTGGTATAAAAAAGATGTATCTTTGTCCGCAAAATCAAGAAGTAAGGTGATTATGAATAAGATAATAGGCTTGGCAGTGTTGCTGTTTTTTTTGAGTGGTTGCGTTAGGGATAATGATGCTATTTATTATCCGGTTGGCAACGTGGATGTGGAAAGAGGCGGTCCGGCTTTGGAGGCAGGAAAGGGAGATTTGATAGCCCGAAGTTATAATACCGAAGATTATGTGTTGGACACGCTTGCGCAATATCCGGGTGACCCGACTCTCGGTAAACTGACATTTATGATTAACCTGAAAAATCAGTCGGCGGATCAGGAAGTAGATGGATTTAATGGCGTCGGCCGGTCTAAACTAACGATGAGCCTTGGATATAAAGACGGTAACTATCCGGTAGAAAGTCAAGTCCCTGTTTATACCTCGTCTGATGTGACTGCCAGTTATGCAATCAAACTCCGCTTGAAAGGGGAATTGACCTTGACGGGAGACGAATGGATGATTGACTATGTGTATGCCCAATTAGCGGGCTTATTCCAGCCTTATCCGCCTACGTCTTTCCCGGAAGTGTTTATGTGTAAAGGAGGTGAGCAACCATTCGCTACTTTCGATTCTTTCCGTAGAACCTGGACGTTTGATATAACCTATGATCGTTCCAACCTTTCTTTCAGCCAACTGTATTTCAACTTGTTCGTAAACCTGGCCGGGCAGAAGAGGGAAGAAAGAGTCCGGTTGAGAATGGATAAAGAATCTTACTTTGAGATCTATAAAGAAAAAGAGGAAATGTAGTTTAACTGCATTTCCTCTTTTTCTTTGTAGTGGGTACGAGAATCGAACTCGTATTACATGCGTGAGAGGCATGTGTCCTAACCGTTAGACGAACCCACCGGAGTTTGATAGATTAAAAAGAGCCAAGTCTTTAAAACTTAGCTCTTTTTTATATTGAGATTTTTTGCGGAAGCTGGGGGATTCGAACCCCCGGTACCCTTACGAGTACGTCAGTTTAGCAAACTGGTGGTTTCAGCCACTCACCCAAACTTCCTTGAACCCGCATTCTCTCTCAAATGCGGTGCAAATATAGGGGGAACTTTTGGACTACGCAAATCTTTTAGCAAGATTTTTTTTACCTATTTTTTGTAAAATGAGATAACCTGCTATGTTTCAAATGTTAAACGGAAGAATTTTTTTTCGAAAGCTTTTAATTTTTATCGATGGAATGGGAACTTGAAACATATTGACGCTATCCGCTTATTATAGTGACGGTATCTTCATGGGATAGGGTAAACATCCGGATGGGATAGTGACAGTATATTTGACGTAAGAAAAGGACATAAAAAAAGGCTATCTATCCCAGACAGCCAATCTTTTTGTTAACCTTAAATCTAATACTATGAAAAACACAGTACAAATATACGGACTTCTGTCAACTTTGCAAATAAAACAAGAAAAAAGAGATGTTTTATAACATTGATTAAATATTTGATTCCTCGATTCTATTTTTATTAAGACTTTCGGCGTTTTGAATGCTATATTCCCAATATTTATCACATAATTTCAGATAGCTGGTCTCGGCACTCTTGCCACCTAAAGAAATAGCGTACATCTTTGTCTGTTTCGCTTTTGCGTGTTCGATGGTCCGGGATAGTAGTTGATCGACAGGACGCATCTCAAAGTCCGATACGGTGATAATGTCCGCTTCCATATATCCTTCTTCGCTGATCTTTCGCAAAGCATGCGTGATGACAGGTTCCATATCGGTTCCGCCATGAAAGGATTGGCATAAGAAATCGACCAGGCGATCGAAACTGCTGCCTAAGTCTGTGATTTCAATGCACTCGATATCATCGGAAAACAGGATGACGTAACATTTTCGATGTTGCACTTCCGTCAGTTCGGCAATGGCAAGTAGGGTGGATTTCGCGATTCTTTCCCGTTCGCCTGCCATGGAACCGGAAGTGTCCAGACAAACAATGAAAGGGCCTTCGGCTTCTTCGGAAACTTCGTTCCCTATTGTTTTCTTGTCGTTGATGGTTTGCTTTTCGTGTGATTGATAGTCGATGACTTGCAATCTCTTCTCAATGAAACGCTCAAAGAAAATGGGTTGCAGACTTTTTTCGGCCAGATAGCAATATTCCAAGGGAAGAAGGCTGTTTAAGTCGTTTCCTTCGCAAATACCTGTAATATCGCTTCGGGTGGCATGAGATATAATTTGTTCCCGATGAATACCGGCAGTCATTTTGAAACGTTTCCGGCTGCTTTGGTGTTTCTTGCCCAAGATTTCTACCAGTTCACGGATAACGGGATTTCGTTTGATCGTTTCTTCGTATTCTAAAATCTGTTCTGCTATCTGTTTATGGTTGCGGAGTAACCAGACGAGGCGTGAGCCGCCACGCACCGGAAGGTTTTTGGCAAGTGATAGCTGAAGACGGTAGAAATCATCACAAAGCCGCTCGATATGTTCCATCTGATAGTTGAACTCGTTGTTCGAGAGCAGTGTGTGCCATTTGTCGAAGAAGAGAGTCCGCAACGCTTTCCATTCTTTAGAGCGTGGGCTGATTGCGTCAAAACGCTGGAGGTAGTATTTTACGTTGAGGTCTACCAGGTGATATTTCATTGAGAACGTGTAGGCGCTGTTTTTCAGGAATTGGAGAAACTTGGTGTCGGATGCTTCATCCATTTCATGAAAGTATTCCCATTGCGACGCGTAGTGGGAGTAGAAATCTTGCAGGGAGGGTTGCGTGTGACGAAAATACCGGTGAATATCCGCATCCAGTTCTTCGGGACGGATAATCAGGTTGTGCAGTTGTTCGTCGTACACATCGTAGGCTATTTCCTGCAATTTTTCGTAATAAATGTCTTGCAGGTGTTTGAGCCTAATACTCTCTGTTCTCTTGTTCATGGGCATGAGCGATGATGCGGAGTTCGTTCCGGTAATTCTCTATGATATGTGCAGTCTCTCCTAAAATTCGTTTGATCTTGCTTTTTTGCGATGAGCTTAAGAAGAGATGCTCTTTTGTATATGCTGTTTCCCGTTCGGAGATTGTTTTATATTCCACTTCCATTTGATGCAGCAAGTCGATCACTTCCTGCAATGTAAATTCGAACGGAGTGTTGCCATCCTGTTGTGCAGGCAAAGGACTACAATTGTCATAACATAGTAACGGATATTCCTGATTGTTGACGAAAACTGACCGTCTTCCTTTTCGGAGGGAATAGATATTCTTTTGCGCGATATTTCTGTTCTTTACAAAATCGTAGGCTTTCAGGATTTTGTTGACCGGACGGAATTTATCCTGTTGGATATAAAATAGCCGGTTGCTGTCTTTCTTCAAAGACTGGTAATCGGAAGCAAAAATGAGTAGATTTCCGGCAATGTGATAACCTTCTATGCGATGATAGAAGGTGTCTACGACTTGGATTCCCGGATCGCTAAGTTCACGTAGGCTGTGTTCGGACTTCATGTTTTCTTTCAGTGTGTCCAGTTTTTGCTCCAGTCGTTTTTCTCCTAACAGATAGGTGTTGATGCCTCGTGCTATCGACTGTTCTACAATCTCTTCGATAATGGGGAGCTGCGAAATCTCATCCCATAGGCAGGCGCTCATCAACAGGCAGTCGGAGAAATGAATTCCCGGAGATTCATTCAGATAGGCTGATGTGCGGAGCAGACCTACTATTTTCTTCCAGCGGCGGTCGGATACATAGATGGGAGGGGTGTTTTCATCCCGTCCTGTATTATATTGTTCAATTTCTCGTTTGATATTGTGAATCAGCTCGAAGATGGTATAGTGAATACCTACTTTTTCGCTTTCAGCTTGTATTTGATTGTATAATTCATCGTTCACCTGGAGCTTTTCAGGGATTTCAGGTTCTATTTCCCGCGTAGAAGAAATCATCTGATCGAACGCATATTCCTGTTCGATACATCCGACAAACTGACGGATCAGGAAACGGTCGTATAAGGCTTCCAGTCCTTCACCTTTTGCCGGCAGTTCGTTGGAAGCGGCAATTAATGCTTTCAGGGGTACACGCACCGTAAATTGTCCGTTGCGGTATATCTTTTCATTGATTACCGTCAAAAGGGAATTTTGGATAGCAGGGCCGGCCTTCCATATTTCATCCAGAAAGACGATTGATGCTGTCGGCAGGTATCCTTTTGTGATGCGTTCGTACGTATCTTCATCCTTCAATTTTGAAATGGAGACGGGGCCGAATATTTCGTCCGGTGTACTGAAGCGGGACATCAGATACTCAAAAGCATCTGCGCCTTTAAATGCCAGTTTTAGCCTGCGTGCTACCAAACTTTTAGCTACTCCCGGAGGGCCCAGCAGAAAGATACTTTCCCCTGCCATGGCGGATAGCAGAGACAGTGCGATGGTATGCTCTTTTTCGAATACTCCCTCATTGAGAGACTTCAATAATTGGGTGATATGTGATTTGATAGACTTCATGCGACGGATAATTTCATGTGTTGTTAGCAAGAGGCAAAGATACAAGAATTCTTTGAAATAGACTTCGCCGGAGGGATTTACTCCTAGATTTAGGCAATTTCCTCCTGATAAGTAGGAGTTTTCAGTTTCATGGGGAAAATTCATTCTCTACTTTTGTTCTATCGAAAGATAAATGATATATAATAATTAGAGAACCATTAAAAATAAAGGAATATGAAAACGAGCACATTTAAATACTTCGGTTTGGCGTTGATGGCTATATTGATGGTAAGTTTTACCTCTTGCGAAGTGGAAATAGACAGTTTCTATGATGATGATAATAATGGCGCAGGGTACTATAACCGTTCGGCTGATTTATGTAGCCGAACCTGGGTTAGTTTCTACCGCGACATGGACGGTAACTATTGCCGTCAGGAACTAGATTTCTTTTTAGACCGTACCGGAATCGACTATATACGGGTGGAATATCCTAATGGAACAGTCGATCAATATGAATATAATTTCCGTTGGAGTTGGGAAAATTATGCACAGACTTCCATTCGTATGTCATACGGACCGAATGATGTTTCATACCTGGATGATGTATATATCGGTGGAAACAGATTGAGCGGTTATCTGGACGGACGAAATAACTTTGTGGAGTTTCAAGGGAAAAGATGAGACGTGAAACAAGATGAAGCGTAAAGCAAGATGAAGCGTAAAGCAGGAAGAAACGTGAAGCAGGAAGAAAAAAGAAAAGGTTAAGAAATTAGGAGAGATAAAGAAATTAGAAAAAGATAAAGAAATAGGTAAGCGTAAAGGAAGAAACAGGTAAAAAAGCATCGTTGGAAGGATAACAAGATGCGGGTAAAAAGAGAAAGGATAAGATTGTTAAGATAGAAATATAATAGGTATTAAGAACAAAATAACAGGTAACAGTGTAAAAGGGTAATCAATAAGATTTCAGGATATATGAATCAGGGTATAATTGGGGCGCGAAATGAAAGCTTAAAAGTTTTGAACCGGACTAAATAGTTTTTATCTTTGCGCCCTATTAGCTTTTATATACATGGAGTGGTTATATAGTCTATTCATCGAACATTCTGCCTTACAGGCTGTTGTGGTACTTTCACTGATTTCTGCCATTGGTTTGGGTTTGGGAAGAGTGCATTTCTGGGGAGTTTCCCTGGGAGTCACTTTTGTTTTTTTTGCGGGTATCCTGGCCGGCCATCTCGGGCTTTCGGTCGATCCGCAGATGTTAAACTACGCAGAAAGTTTCGGACTGGTCATTTTCGTTTATTCCCTCGGGCTACAAGTCGGTCCCGGTTTTTTTAGCTCTTTCCGTAAAGGTGGGGTAACGCTGAATATGTTGGCGTTGGGAGTCGTTCTGCTGGGAACGTTGTTGACGGTGGTGGCTAGTTATGCAACGGGTGTCTCTCTTCCTGATATGGTGGGCATCCTTTGTGGAGCAACGACAAACACTCCGGCATTGGGAGCTGCGCAACAAACTCTGAAACAGATGGGAATAAACAGCAGTACGCCTGCTTTAGGATGTGCGGTGGCCTATCCGATGGGAGTAGTCGGCGTAATCCTTGCCGTTTTATTAATCCGTAAAGTATTGGTTCGCAAAGAAGACTTGGAGATAAAAGAGAAAGACGATGCGAACAAAACTTATATTGCAGCGTTTCAAGTACACAATCCTGCTATTTTCAATAAAAGTATCAAGGATATAGCTCGTATGAGTTACCCGAAGTTTGTCATATCCCGTTTGTGGCGTGACGGACATGTCAGTATTCCGACTTCAGACAAGATTCTGAAAGAAGGCGACCGTCTGCTAGTAATAACTGCAGAAAAAGACGCTTTAGCCTTGACGGTACTTTTTGGTGAACAGGAAAATACGGATTGGAATAAAGAGGACATTGACTGGAATGCGATTGACAGCGAATTGATCTCGCAGCGTATCGTTGTCACCCGTCCCGAACTGAATGGTAAGAAACTCGGTGCACTCCGGTTGAGAAACCATTACGGAATTAACATCAGCCGTGTTTACCGGTCGGGGGTGCAACTGCTTGCTACTCCGGGATTGATACTTCAGTTGGGCGACCGCCTGACAGTGGTGGGCGAGGCTGCTGCTATCCAGAATGTGGAGAAAGTATTGGGAAATGCCGTGAAAAGCTTGAAAGAACCCAATCTGGTTGTTATATTTATCGGTATCGTTCTTGGTTTGGCACTGGGGGCTATTCCTTTCTCTTTTCCGGGTGTCAGTACTCCTGTGAAGTTGGGATTAGCGGGTGGACCGATCATTGTCGGTATCCTTCTGGGGACTTTTGGACCACGGATACACATGATTACCTATACCACCCGTAGTGCGAACCTGATGTTGCGTGCTTTGGGACTTTCCATGTACCTTGCTTGTCTGGGACTGGATGCCGGAGCTCACTTTTTCGATACCGTATTCCGTCCGGAAGGCTTATTATGGATTGGTTTGGGAGCCGGATTGACTATCATTCCAACAGTGTTGGTTGGATTCGTGGCTTTCAAGATGATGAAGATCGATTTCGGTTCTGTATCCGGTATGTTGTGCGGAAGTATGGCAAATCCGATGGCACTGAACTATGTAAACGATACAATCCCCGGCGACAACCCATCCGTAGCCTATGCGACTGTTTATCCGCTATGTATGTTCCTGCGGGTAATTATCGCCCAAGTGTTGTTGATGTTCTTGTTAAATTGAGAATGGTACATTGCTGAATCGTAATTAGTAACTAGTAAATTGTAAATAGTAAAATAGTAAATAAAATGACTGCTCAAAGTAACATAACTCCTGAAAGCATTGTGGGTGATCTCCGTTACCTGCAACTGCTTTCCCGAAGTTTTCCTACGATTGCCGATGCTAGTACGGAAATAATCAATCTGGAGGCTATCTTAAATCTACCTAAAGGGACAGAGCATTTCTTGACTGACATTCATGGAGAATACGAGGCTTTTCAGCACGTACTGAAAAATGCTTCAGGTGCGGTAAAACGTAAAGTAAATGAAATATTCGGCAACACTCTCCGCGAGGCTGAAAAGAAAGAAATCTGCACGTTGATTTACTATCCCGAAGAGAAACTTCAATTAGTGAAAGCCCGTGAAAAGGACCTGGATGATTGGTATCTGATTACCCTGAACCAACTGGTGAAGGTCTGTCAGAATGTATCTTCCAAATATACCCGTTCGAAGGTTCGTAAATCGCTGCCTGCCGAGTTCTCTTATATTATTCAGGAATTATTGCACGAATCGTCCATCGAGCCGAACAAGCATGCTTATATCAATGTAATTATCAGCACGATTATCACTACCAAGCGTGCCGACGATTTCATTATCGCTATGTGCAATCTGATTCAGCGTCTGACTATTGACTCTCTTCATATCGTAGGCGATATTTACGACCGTGGTCCTGGCGCGCATATCATCATGGATACGTTGTGCAATTACCATAACTTCGATATTCAATGGGGAAATCATGATATTCTCTGGATGGGTGCAGCTTCCGGTAACGATAGTTGTATTGCCAACGTGATACGTATGTCCATGCGCTACGGCAACCTGGGCACGCTTGAAGACGGATACGGAATCAATCTGCTTCCATTGGCTACTTTTGCAATGGATACGTATGCCGATGATCCTTGCACCATCTTCATGCCGAAGATGAATTTTGCCGACGCTCATTATAATGAGAAGACTCTGCGCTTGATAACTCAAATGCATAAAGCCATTACCATTATCCAGTTTAAGCTGGAAGCCGAAATTATCGACCGTCGTCCGGAGTTTGGGATGACCAACCGTAAACTGCTGGAAAAGATTGATTTTGAGCGTGGCATCTTTGTATACGAAGGAAAAGAATATGCTTTGCGCGATACCAACTTCCCGACCGTAGATCCTGCCGATCCTTACCGGTTGACGGAAGAAGAACGCGAATTGGTAGAAAAGATTCATTATTCATTTATGAATAGTGAAAAGCTGAAGAAACACATGCGTTGCCTGTTTACATACGGCGGAATGTATCTGGTTTCAAATTCGAATCTTCTTTATCACGCTTCTGTCCCTCTGAATGAGGATGGCAGCTTTAAGCATGTCAAAATACGTGGTAAGGAATATTGGGGGCGTAAATTGCTGGATAAAGCCGATCAACTGATTCGTACTGCGTACTTCGATGAAGAAGGGGAGGAGGATAAGGAATTTGCTATGGATTACATTTGGTATATGTGGTGTGGTCCGGAAGCTCCCTTGTTCGATAAGGATAAGATGGCAACTTTTGAGCGTTATTTCGTAGAAGATAAAGAATTGCATAAAGAGAAGAAAGGTTATTATTATACATTGCGTAACCGGGAAGATGTCTGCGATCAGATTTTGGCAGAGTTTGGAGCTTCTGGTCCTCACTCGCATATCATCAACGGGCATGTGCCTGTGAAAACGATTCAGGGAGAACAGCCAATGAAAGCCAATGGCAAGCTTTTCGTTATTGATGGCGGCTTCTCAAAAGCTTATCAGCCGGAAACGGGAATTGCGGGATATACGCTTGTTTATCACTCTCATGGTATGCAGCTTGTACAGCACGAACCTTTCCAGTCTCGCCAGAAAGCTATCGAAGAGGGACTTGATATCAAATCTACCAACTTTGTCCTGGAATTCAATTCGCAACGGATGATGGTGAAAGATACCGATAAAGGAAAAGAACTGGTGACTCAAATACAGGATTTGAAGAAATTGCTCGTTGCTTATCGTACCGGTCTGATAAAAGAAAAGGTATAATTAGTAATCAGTATGCTCAAAGTTGCACGTTTCTGAATTTATTCACCACAGAGGACGCAGAGGACACAGAGTTTTTTTCTTTCTACAAGTAAAACAGAGCGATAAATACGATTCTAAATACATGAGACTCTGTGTTACTCTATAGTGAATAAAAAATAGTAAACCTCTGTGTCCTCTGCGTCCTCTGTGGTGAATAAGTTTAGAAAAGAACAATACCCGCTTCGATAATAGCTCCCTTATCGTAATTGCTCGATTTATTATAGAATCTGGTTACCCCATATCCACCTGTTGCAAAGATGCCGAACTTCTTGGTAAATTGATATTCCAGATTTGCACGTGCCTGCAGTGCGTACAGGCGTTTCGGGATGACCTCATCTTTGTTGTCAAAAGCCTCGATATGCTGGTATCCGAGGTCTCCGCTGATGGATAACCCCTTGTAAAGGGGGAAAGACAGACCGGCACGATAGGATGCGCTGGCCGAAAACTTATCATTCAATCCCTGATACATGGAACCCACTCCCAATATGGTATAAAACAACTGGTTCTTGAACCGTACCCCGATATTGGCAGGCGTTGCGTTTCCACCGTATACCATCATTTGCACTTTTGTATCAGGATTTGCATTTACCAAACCAAGTTGGAAACCTTTCATATCTTCTTTGTAGTAATTGACAAGACCAATTTGAAGTCCGCGCGTTTTCGTTGCGTAGTTGCATAATGCTACTTGCACTCCATTCAGCTTTGATGCGGTTATATTGGCAATTCCTGCTATCTGCAAACCGTTCATGTGTTCGCCTACTACATTTAAAAGTCCCGAAGCCATCAGACCACCGAAGCTCTGTCCGGTGATATTTGCTACTCCGGAAAAGTGTAAGCCCGAAGCCATATTGCCCGTCACATTCATGAAACCACTAATCATTAACCCCGAGTTGTTGTCTCCGCCGATGCTCGTTAGCCCGGATATGACTACTCCCTGTGCTCTGTCGCCGGTGATATTTACCAATCCGGCAGCAGAAAGCCCTACGGTGTTATCGCCGCTGATATTACTGATACCAGCCAGCTGAACGCCTCGCATAGTACCCCCTGCCAAGTTGGCTAATCCGGTGATTTGTACTCCGTTCATGTCACCATGAACCACGCTTCCCAATGCGTTGATACCCACACCGTTCAGACGGTTCATGGTAGACAGGAGGCCGATGTTTATGTATGTCGTCTGTGTACTGTCATGCGGTTGCGTGCATATATCTTTCCAGATGGATATATTGATCCCTGCACTCTTGTTCTGTGCCGGTAAAGAAACGGCAGCCATTAGTATAGCTGCCGTAAGTATTGTTTTCTTTATCTTCATTCCTTTCTCTTTTTCGGTTTAAGTTATATCTTTCTCTATGCAGCTGACAATCTATCAGCCTTTTGCCTCCTGATACAAATAACGCTTGATGCTCTTCTTCGGTGTCTTTTCAAATTCTTCCGGATAGATTTTCATCTTGGATATTTGGCTGTATGCCGGTAACATGGTGTTCAGTGTCACGCGGTTTTCTTCCATTACTTGTTCGATGTCTTCAGTCTTCAGGCCGTGGGCGAACGCATCGTCAAAGTCGGGATAAACAAGTCCGACAAGTTTCTCGTTTTGCTGAACGATAATGCTTTCAGCCACGTATGGCAGGTTGTTCAACTTATCTTCAATTTCTTCCGGATAGATATTCTGTCCGCTGGAGCTCAATAACAGGTTCTTGCTGCGTCCTTTGATTGTAACATTACCTTCTTCATCCATCAAAGCCAAGTCGCCGGTATGCAACCAACCGTCCTTGTCGATGACTTCTTGAGTGGCTTCTTCGTTTTTGTAATAGCCCAGCATCACATTCGGGCCCTTACATACAATTTCACCAACAATATTTTCGGGATCAGATGACAATACCCGTACATCCATCCGTGGCACAGCCTTTCCGCAAGAACCCGGTTTGAACTTTCTCCAATCTTCGTAGCAGATAATCGGGCCACATTCCGTCATTCCATATCCAACTGTATAAGGGAAATCAATCATTTTCAAGAACTGTTCCACTTCCTGATTGAACGCTGCACCTCCTACGATGACTGCCTTGAAGTTTCCGCCAAATGCTTTAATCATCTCTTCGCGCACTGTTGCCTTTATCTTGTCATTGATAATAGGCACTTTCAGCAATATCTTCATCGCCGGAGTTTCCAACTTCGGAAGTACGCTTTTCTTGATTATCTTTTCGATGATGAGTGGTACGGCAACAATCAGACTGGGTTTCACTTCTTCAAAAGCCTGGAAGATAATCTTAGGGCTTGGCATACGGGTGAGGAAGTAGATATGGCAACCTACGGAGAACTCATAAAGGAATTCAAAAGCCAATCCGTACATGTGTGCCATAGGAAGCATGGAAACGATTTTATCTCCGGCTTCCAGTTCCAACACTTCAAAAGCAAATTTGGTATTCGACCACAGACTGCGGTAGGGGAGCATTACTCCTTTGGAATAACTCGTTGTTCCCGAAGTATAATTGATAACTGCCAGTTCTTCCGGTTCGTCTTTGTGATAAGCGACATGCTCTTTACGGAAATTCTTCGGATATTTTTTGCCGAACATTTCGTTCAGATGTTCGCGTGCATACGTGAGTCGTTCGCTGCGTGACACTAATAGGGTGAAGTCATTCATCATCAGGATACCTTCCAATAGCGGCATTGCCGACTCGTTCAGGTTTTCCCATACCATATCTCCTACAAGCAGTAATTTAGCTTCGGAGTGGTTGACGATATTATGCACGTTATCTGCTTTAAATTCATGGAGAATAGGTACAATAACGGCTCCATACGTCAGTGTGGCAAGGAAAGTAACTCCCCAGTGAGAGCTGTTTCTTCCACAAACGGCAATCTTGTCTCCTTTGCGGATTCCACTTTCTTCAAAGATGATATGGAGTTTCTCGATTTTACGAGCTACGTCTTTATACTGTAAAGTTGCACCTTTATAATCGGTCAGGGCATCCAGGTCCCAATTATTCTTGATACTATTCTCAATATAGGCTATAAAACTTTGTTCCATTGTTTTTTGCACATTTGGTATTAAATTGTGCAAATATAGCAATTATATTAAGAATGAAGAATTAAGAGTGAAGATTTTTTGGAAATGGAGGAGAGAGTAGTGGGGGAATTTGTGTGGCGATACGTTATAAATACAATGGATGAGGCTTATAATTGAATGAATGGTGCTTATGGTTGAATAAATGATGCTTAGTTGGATGAAGGCTTATCACAAAAGGGATTAACTTATAATAAAATAGATTGACTCGTAGTATAAAAAAGATTATGCTCATAGCTCAACAGATTATGCTTATAGCTAATTGGATTATCATTATAGCAAAACTGATTATCATTATAGCTAATTTAATTATCATTATAGCTAAAAAAAATATGCTATTAGCAAAAAAACATTCAGCTAATAGCATATTTACAGTAACTTCATTTCTTATTTCAAGTACCATTCGTACATTCTTTGTACGCCTTCCTCGATTTCAATTTTGTGGTGCCAGCCCAGTGCATGCAGTTTTGAAGGATCGGTTAGCTTGCGCATTGTGCCGTCCGGTTTGCTGCTGTCGAAGGTCAGTTTACCTTGATAACCTACTGTTTCAACGATCCGTTCAGCCAGTTGGCGGATGGTGATTTCCTTACCGGTTCCGATGTTGATATGGCAGTTGCGGATATCTTTGCTACCTTCTTTATAGGTATCTTTAAAGTCCACATGCTCCATAACGAAGACACTGGCATCCGCCATTTCTTCGCTCCAGAGGAATTCGCGGAGAGGAGTACCCGTACCCCAGAGAGTGACCTCTGTTTCGCTGATTCCGTATTTTTTCAGAATAGCCAGAATGTCCTCTTTCGAGCTGTCGCCATTGACACCTTCCACCGGACGCTGGTTCATATCCTTGCGTACAGCTTCCCAGTTTCCTTCTTTCAGACAGTGTGCCAAATGAATCTTGCGAATCATGGCAGGCAATACATGGCTGCGTTCCAAATCGAAATTATCATTCGGGCCGTAAAGGTTTGTCGGCATCACGGCGATGTAGTTCGTTCCATATTGCAGGTTGAAGCTCTCGCACATTTTCAGTCCGGCAATTTTAGCGATTGCATACGGCTCGTTGGTATATTCCAACGGTGAAGTAAGCAATACATCTTCTTTCATCGGCTGTTCGGCATCGCGTGGATAAATACACGTACTACCGAGGAAGAGCAACTTTTTCACGTTGTGACGGAAACTCTCTCCGATAATGTTCTGTTGAATCTGCAGATTCTTGTATATAAAGTCGGCACGGTAGATGCTGTTCGCCATGATACCACCCACAAAGGCAGCGGCAAGGAATACATATTCCGGTTGTTCTTCATCGAAGAATTTACGGACAGCCATTCCATCCAGCAGGTCAAGCTCTTTGTGCGTGCGGCCTATCAGATTGGTGTATCCTTTATCCTGCAAATTCTTCCAGATAGCAGATCCCACAAGTCCGCGGTGTCCTGCTATATATATCTTTGCATTCTTTTCCATTCTATCTTTTATTATTTTCACCACAGAGGACACGGAGGGCACAGAGGAAAAAATAAAATCCTCTGTGTCCTCTGCGTCCTCTGTGGTGAAATGAAATTCATTTAATGTTTGGTAGCAATCATCCGCTTCACTTTTTCCATATCGTGGCGAACCATGATACTTACCAGTTCTTCGAATGATGTTTTGCATGGATCCCATCCTAACAATGTTTTTGCTTTAGTCGGGTCACCCAGCAGTTGTTCCACCTCTGACGGACGAAAATATTTAGGATCAACCTCTACCAAAGACTTTCCGGTAGCTACGTCGATACCTTTCTCATTCACGCCTTCACCTTCCCAACGAAGTTCGATGCCTGCTTCCTTGAATGCCAACGTTGCGAATTCGCGTACTGTGTGCATTTCTCCGGTAGCAATTACGAAATCTTCGGGAACGTCATGTTGCAGGATCAGCCACATACATTCGATGTAATCCTTGGCATATCCCCAGTCGCGACGTGCGTCCAGATTACCCAGATACAGTTTGTCCTGTTCGCCCTGTGCGATACGTGCGGCAGCAAGCGAAATTTTACGGGTAACGAATGTCTCGCCACGGCGTTCACTCTCGTGATTGAACAAGATTCCGTTTACGGCAAACATACCATAGCTTTCGCGGTAGTTTTTAGTAATCCAGAAACCATATTGTTTGGCTACCCCATACGGAGAACGGGGATAGAATGGAGTTGTCTCTTTTTGTGGAACTTCCTGCACCTTACCGAACAATTCGGAAGTAGAAGCCTGATAGATGCGGGTTTTCTTTTCCAGTCCCAGGATGCGTACCGCTTCGAGCATACGCAACGTACCGATAGCATCCGCTTCGGCCGTGTATTCCGGAACGTCGAATGAAACCTTCACGTGGCTTTGAGCAGCGAGATTGTAGATTTCATCCGGTTGCACCTGTTGAATAATACGAATTAACGAACTAGAATCTGTCATATCCCCATAATGCAGATTGATCGTACGTTTCTGTTTCATGTCGCGCACCCACTCGTCAAAATACAAATGTTCAATACGTCCTGTATTGAACGAAGAAGAACGACGGAGTATACCGTGTACTTCGTAACCTTTTTGCAATAGAAATTCGGCAAGATAAGAACCATCCTGCCCGGTGATGCCTGAAATTAGGGCTTTTTTCATACGCTATTATTTAATATAATTGAAAATGTGGGTGCAAATGTCGGCATTTTTTGTGAGCCAGCCAAGCTACTACCCAATTATTTTTCAGCACAGTCATTCAGCACGGTTTTTCCCCATTATTTTGTCGATAATCAAAGCGATAGCTCCGTCTCCCGTTACGTTGCAGGCTGTGCCGAAACTGTCCATTGCGATGTAAAGCGCAATCATCAAAGCCTGTGCCGATTCGTCGAAGCCGAGCATGGATTGAAGAATTCCCAGAGAGGCCATGATAGCTCCGCCCGGAACTCCCGGAGCGGCTATCATTGTGATGCCCAGCATGAAGATAAATCCGGCAAACAAGGGGAAGTCAAACGGTATTCCCTGCATCATCATCAATGCCAGTGCGCAGGCTACGATTTTCAGTGTGCTGCCCGACAGATGAATGGTGGCGCAGAGCGGAATCACGAAACCGGCCACTTCGGCAGATACCCCGTTCTTTTTGGTCTGTTCCAGTGTTACAGGGATGGTGGCTGCCGAAGATTGTGTGCCCAATGCCGTGAAGTAAGCCGGCAGCATTTTATTAAGTAATTTAAACGGGTTTTTGTGTACAAACAGTGCCGCAATGGAATACTGAAAAACTAACAGGAAAATGTGAAGAGCAAAGATGACTCCGATAATTTTAATAAACACCATCAGGATGGAATATACTTGTCCCGAATGTGTCATGTTGAGGAATATGCCAAAGATATAAAGCGGCAGTAAAGGCAGAATGACTGCGCTAATCATTCGTACGATAATTTCCTGAAAATCACGTGCCACGTTTTTTAATGCGTCGCTGTTCAGTGACGCCAGTCCCAAGCCCAAGGTGAAGGCTAATACCAAGGCCGTCATGACGTTCATCAGCGGTGGGATGGAGACGGAGAAGTAGGGGAGGATTCCTTGTGCTTCACTCACTTCTTCAAGCGGCGCTCCCGGTTCGATGAGTGACGGAAATACGGTGACTCCTGTGAAGTAGGAGAGGAATCCCGAAAACAGGGTGGCGAAATAAGCAATCAGAGCCGTCACGAGCAGCATTTTTCCTGCACCTTTTCCGATGTCGGCAATAGCCACCGTTACCAGTCCGACGATAATCAGCGGGATAGAGAAATTGAGAAACTCGCTGAAAATGCCGTTGAAAGTAACGAATATTCGCACTAGCGGAGCCGGGAAAAAAGTGCCGATGGCAATACCCA
This sequence comes from Bacteroides sp. 1001302B_160321_D4, assembly GCF_015667765.1. Taxonomy (NCBI): domain Bacteria; kingdom Pseudomonadati; phylum Bacteroidota; class Bacteroidia; order Bacteroidales; family Bacteroidaceae; genus Bacteroides; species Bacteroides sp. 1001302B_160321_D4. The sequence goes on from NZ_JADPLO010000068.1 coordinate 27,977, forward strand.
AAATGATGGCAATTACGATGCGTGCCAACAAACCGATTTTGATCTTCTTCATCCTTGATTTTATTTGTAGACCACAAAAATAATATTTTAATCTAAAATATTGCGAACAAATGTGCATTTCAACTGTTACTAAGATAAAGAATATTCAAAATATATAAGTTATGGCAAATCAGAATAAAACAGATATCGGACTTATCGGCTTGGCTGTGATGGGCGAGAATCTTGCTTTAAACATGGAGAGTAAGGGGTGGCATGTATCGGTATATAACCGTACCGTTCCCGGAGTAGAGGAAGGAGTGGTAGATCGCTTTATGAATGGTCGTGCAAAAGGTAAAAACATCGAAGGATTCACAGATATAAAAGCATTTGTAGATTCGATAGCTATTCCCCGTAAGATAATGATGATGGTTCGTGCCGGAAGTCCGGTTGACGAACTGATGGATCAGCTTTTCCCGTTGCTTTCACCGGGAGATATTCTTATTGATGGTGGTAACTCCAATTACGAAGATACCAACCGTCGCGTCAAACTGGCGGAGTCGAAAGGATTTCTCTTCGTCGGTAGCGGAGTGTCAGGCGGTGAAGAAGGAGCCTTGAATGGAGCTTCTATCATGCCCGGCGGTTCGGAGAAAGCATGGCCGGAAGTGAAACCGATCCTTCAAAGCATTGCGGCAAAAGCACCGGACGGAACTCCCTGTTGCCAATGGGTAGGCCCTGCCGGATCGGGTCATTTTGTGAAGATGATTCACAATGGTATCGAATACGGTGATATGCAGTTGATTGCTGAAGCCTATTGGGTGATGAAAAAGTTGCTGGATCTGACCAATGAGGAAATGGCTGATGTCTTTGCCCGTTGGAACGAAGGCAAACTACGCAGCTACCTGATTGAAATCACCGCCAACATCCTGCGGCATAAAGACAAATCCGGAGGGTATCTGATTGATAAAATCTTGGATGCGGCCGGACAGAAAGGTACCGGCAAATGGTCGGTCATCAACGCTATGGAACTCGGTATGCCGTTGGGATTGATTGCCACAGCGGTATTCGAACGAAGCCTTTCTGCACAGAAAGACTTGCGTCATCTGGCTTCCAGACAATATCAGTGTCAACATACACAACCTATATATAATAAGGTGGAACTCGTAAAGAATATATTTTCTGCTCTTTATGCTTCCAAACTCGTCTCTTATGCCCAGGGATTCGCCGTGTTGCAACGTGCTTCCGACGCTTTCGACTGGCATCTCGACCTGGCTTCCATTGCCCGCATGTGGCGTGGGGGATGCATCATCCGCAGTATATTCCTGAACGACATTGCTGCCGCCTTCGAAGCCACCGACAAGCCTAAACACTTGTTGTTGGCTCCTTATTTTAAAGAAGAAATGAAAACATTGCTTCCCGGATGGAAGAACTTGGTGGCGGAAGCCATGAAAGAAGAACTTCCTGTTCCTGCTTTCTCTTCTGCGCTGAACTATTTCTATTCGCTCACATCTGCCGATCTGCCCGCCAATCTTGTGCAGGCACAACGCGATTATTTCGGTGCGCACACTTTCGAGCGCAAAGACGAGTTGCGTGGACAGTTCTTCCACGAGAACTGGACAGGTCACGGAGGAGATACGAAATCGGGTACATATAATGTTTAAATAGAAAACAGTTTTGAAATGATAAATGGGAATTTGAAATGATAAATGGGAATTTAGCGGTTAAATGGGAATTTTGCAGTTAGGCTGAAAGCCTTACAATTATATATTTATTGGGGTGCCCTGAAAGGGCTTAATTACATAGCGTAGGGCAACGCCCTACGAAAAAAACACACCAGCCACAAGCCCTGAAAGGGCGGAACTGTATACAATTATGCCCTTTCAGGGC
>NZ_JADPLO010000069.1:0-28373 GCF_015667765.1 Bacteroides sp. 1001302B_160321_D4
ATCATTCTTGTTAAAGGTTACGGCGCAAAGATATGGCGGCTAACAACTTATGTCAAGGCGGAAAATAGAATGGTTACATGATGTACCACGATACTGTATTAATAAGGTAGACAAACAGCCATAGCAACAAAACCAAAGGTAAATATACCCCTGCACGCTTCAAATTCAGCCAAAGCTCCTGATAATCCATATCAAAAGTGAATATCATTATCAGAACGGCAATGATACCAAAAGCGAGAAATATATTACGGTACTTGTTCTTCACTATTTGTGAGACTTATATCTATTTTTTATATGGGTATATATCTGCTTTTATATGAGTATATACTTGCTTTTTGTATGGGTATATATCTCACTTTATTCACATATAATCTTACTTTATATACGTATAATATCTTTCGAAGAATCTTTTGAACGCCGGGATTCTCATCAATATGTATTCGAATACCAGCCAACCGATTAACGCGCAAGAGATGCCAAGTAATACATCAATGATATAATGATGGCATGAATAAATAGCTGTTCCCCAAATGCCGACCATGATAATAGAGAAAAGAGTAACCACATACCACCTGCATTTACCAATAATGGCATACACCAATGCAACTACCATATAGGCCGCATGCAGTGAAGGCACTGCCGCAAAAACATTAGCATTACGCCCGTAGATAGAATCAAAGATGGTTACTCCGAAGAATGCATCAAAGCGTCCCAATCCTGCAACATTACCCGGTGTGTTTAATATCGGTTCGAAACCGTAGTTGATGGCATACCAAGGCGGAGCGGCCGGATGAATATAATAACCGGCAAAACCAATCAAATTGACAAACAAGAATACTAACGCAAAGCGAAGGTAGGTTTTTCTTTCTTTCTTGAAATACAGGCAAAGACCGAACAGGATGGGAACGGGAACCCAACAAAGGTAGAAGATTCCGGCAAAAACGTCCGCTATCGGCCAGTTGTGTGCAGCGAAGTATTCGCAAGGAGTAACCAGAAGACCATTATCCATTACTCCGAAAAGAGACTTTTCGAGATTATACAGTCCGGCCACATCAATCGGGTTCACTTCGTAGTTGGGGCAAATACGCATCCAGTCATACGAGATTCCAAAAATGGCGAAAGGTAACAGGGCCACAGCCAACTTACGAGTAGGTAATCCGGCAAAAAATAAAACTAAATAGAGTACCGCCATTAACAGGTGCTCGGAACGAAGCCCGATGAAGATACTTGTCAGCAAAAGGAAAAGAGCCATAATGACTGTCACAGTCAGGGCTTCTCTCTTCGACGGCATTTGAATATTCTTTATCATTATAATGTTTTGATTAGACAACTAGACTATTTACTATTAGACTATTTACTATTGGACTATTTACGATGTACTATTTAGGATGTACGATGTAAATAGTAAATCGTCCAACAGTAAATTAATTCATTCTTTCATCACTTTGTAGCAATGTCTCACACGAGCAAATGCCGTGATATTGGCAAACAGGGCAACAAAAGCCAGAGGAACAATCATAATCAGGATTGGTTCGAAAACGGTGATATCTTTGAAAACGCCACAGAACAAAGCTCCGAGACTGGTCAGCACTACGCGTTCCGGACGTTGCATGAATCCGACTTTACATTCAATTCCTAAGCCTTCGGCACGGGCACGCACATAGCTTACCATCAGTGAGCCGATTAGTGCCACAAATGCAATGAGTGCATAAAGGAAATAATCTTTCATTGACAAATAGTAACAGATACCAAAGAAAGTCATCAATTCACTGTAACGGTCGAGTACCGAATCATAAAGCGCACCGAACTTGGAACTCATATTGCCCAGGCGAGCCACACGCCCATCCATCATATCGAACAATCCGGCAAACAGAATCACACCTCCTGCCCAGCCGATAATGGCCAGATCGTTTTGTCCGCCATAAATGCCGGCATACACAAACATACCTGCCGCTACTACATTGAGCACAAATCCGGTAGTGGTGATAAAGTTGGGAGTGATCCCTATTTTAATCATTCCGCGTATCAGGGGATTGATAATCTTATAAATCAGCTGTTGTAAATAATCTCTGTAATTCATCTGTTTAAATCTGTTTATATCTAAATCTTCTGTTTTTTCAATCTGTATATATCTAATTCTTTCGTTTTTTCATCAGTCTTTTCAATCCGTTTTTTCAGTTTCTTTTTCCGAATAAACTTCTGATATCTATATTCCGGTAAACAAAAAAGCGCTGCATATTATAATTCCAAAACAGTGCCACGATGATTGCCACTACCACTTTAGGGATAATGAAGAAATCACCGAAATACAGGCTAAGTGTGTTGCGTACCCAGGGAATCTTCGCCAATGATTCCGTCAGTGCATACGTTCCCCACGTATTGAGCCAAACGCTGCAAACCCATACAAGGACAAATTTTACGGCAACGTGTGTTTTCTTTCCTTTCGATTTAAAAGTCCATTTATAGTTGATAACGCAATTAACGATTCCTCCATAGATAGCTCCCGCCAGGGTGGCATATACATAGTAGACATCAAACAGCCTGACTAGAAGAATCGTAACGAGAAAGTCTGCAATAGTTGCCATTTGAGCAGAAAGCTGCGCCCTCAAGAACATGAAGATGCCGCCTTTCTGGGAAATCATCCGTGCAACTTTTTTCAGCCAATCACCCATCTCGCTCCCACTAACAAAATAAAACTATACACTCCCGCCAAAACATCGTCCATCATGACCCCTACCCCACCTTTCAGGCTTTCCATACGACGTATGCCCAACGGTTTGGCTATATCAAAGATGCGGAACAAGGCAAAAGCCGCAATCACGTACCAAAACCATTTGTCATCATTGGGAACAGCCAACAACGGTATCCACACTCCCACCATCTCATCCACTACCACACGCGAAGGATCTTCTCCCCAATAAGTCTCCAGCTTATCGGCAGCCCAAATGCCGGCGAATGTAAATACAATCACCAAAGCGGCAGTCAGCCATAATACCCAAGAGAAAGGAAGGAGAAAATAAAGTGCAATCCAAATGATAGAAGCCAGTAACGCCCCAGCCGTGCCGGGAGCAAAAGGAGAAAAACCGGAGCCAAAGCCCGTGCCTATAAAAACAGGTAGAAAGGGAGGACGCTTCATTTATTACTAATTACTAATTACAAACTACGAGTCGGTTGTGTCACGAGTCCCCCAACGAATGGGGAATTTGTACAATAAAAAAGTAAAAGTTGAGGTTGAGTATCCACCAGTCTTTATAGGATGGTAAATCTCAATCTCAACTTATTATTTGGGGTTACTGATTAAGCTAAGTAATCAGGTTCTTTTTCACCAATCATGTTACGCAATGTCTGTTTTACCATTCTCCATTGTGTAAACAAGTCGTGTTCGGGCTGATGTTCGAAATCGTGCATCGGGCTCTTGCAGAAGAATGACAACCAAGTCTGGATGCCACACATGCCTGCACGCATTGCCAAGTCGCTGAACAACACAAGGTCAAGAGCGATAGGAGCTGCAAGGATAGAGTCGCGGCAAAGGAAGTTCACCTTGATTTCCATCGGGTAGCCCATCCATCCGAAGATGTCGATGTTGTCCCATGCTTCTTTGTTGTCTTTGCGGGGAGGATAGTAGTTGATACGTACTTTATGATAAACATCTCCGTAGAGATCAGGATATTTTTCTGGTTCGAAGATAGTGTCGATTACAGACAGCTTGCTGACTTCTTTTGTCTTGAAGTTGTCCGGATCATCGAGCACTTCACCGTCGCGGTTACCGAGGATATTGGTAGAGAACCAACCGTTCACACCCAGCATACGGGTTTTGAACATCGGAGCCAATACGGTTTTCATCAGTGTCTGACCACTCTTGAAGTCTTTACCGGAGATAGGTACATTCTTTTGTTTAGAGAATTCCCACATAGCAGGAGTATCCACACACAAGTTAGGAGCACCCATCACGAACGGAGCGTCTTCTGCAATAGCAGCATACGCGTAACACATACTCGGAGAAATCACGTCTGTATTGTTTTCCTTCATTGCTTTCTCTAAAGCAGCGAGTGACATGTGTTCGTCAGACAGCGGAATGTAAATTTCAGTACTTGCAGCCCAAAGCACCACTACGCGTTCGCAGTTGTTAGCAGCCTTGAAGTCGCGGATATCCTGACGAAGTTGTTCTACCATTTCCCAACGGGTAGCAGCCTTCTTCACGTGTGTACCGTTCAGACGTTTTGCCCAGTTGTGATCGAAAGCAGCCGGCATCGGTTTGATAGCTTCCAACTCTTCTTTTACTCCATTCAGGTCTTTTTCTTTCAAAACCTCGGCGTACATAGCAGCTTCGTATGCGTTGTCCGGGAAAATATCCCATCCTCCGAAAACAATGTCTTCCAAATTCGTCAAAGGCACAACGTCCTTGATGAGTTTTTCTTCGTTGTTCTCCATGCGCATTGTGGCTAACTGTGTAATAGATCCTATCGGTTTTGCCAGTCCCTTGCGAGAGGCTAGTGTACCTACAATCATCGTGGTAGCTACCGCACCACCCACTCCGACTACCAGTACGCCAAGACGCCCGGTAGCGGGTTTAATTTCTTGTTTCATTTCTATTCTATTAAAATTAAACTAAAATTGATGCAAAAATAAGATTAATTAATTACTAATACAGTCTTTATTTGTCATATAAACATTGCAATTAGCAGGATTTAACTTTTAAAAGGTCATGTGGAGACTTATTCTCAAGCCTGATCTGTCAATCCCGGGCGAATCACGATAAGTGAGCCTCCAGATATAGTCCAAACGTAACACCTTGAAAATGTTTTCAATACCGACACCCGCCTCCACATAAGGTGTTTTTCCCATTGTTTGTGTGTTCTCTATCGGAAAAGCGAACAAACCGTCACTCAAAGCCGGATTGTTTTTATCGCTCAAATGTCCATATAATCCACGACAGGAAACTATTTCCCTCCATTTAAGTTTTTTCAACAACGGCACCCGGTTGAACAGCCATCCGTTGAGGAAATAAGTAACATCCCACGAGAAATACTCATCATTCATAAACTCCATCGCATTCATCAACGAGTAAGATTCCGGTTGGATGGTATAAGAAAGGTTGGCATTAGGCATGATAAGCAACGGGAAAGGTACTTTATCCCACACTTTACCTGCTTTTAGTATAACGTCCGTATAGCCGAACGCGGAAAACCAGAAACGTTTCTGAATACCGGCTTCGGTATGATTGTAGGTGTAATCGCTGCCCAACACTCCTTTTCCGGCAATGGTATGCGACAAGGTAAACACCGGTGCATCCAACGATACGGGAAAACGGTTCCATTGGGTCTGGAAGAATTTCTCGTTCGGAGCATAACGCAACTTCAACTCTGCGGCACTGATAGAGAAATCTTTTACCGGGGTGTAGGTATCTCCTTCTTTCTTTAAAAAAGGAATCAGGTAGGAGGACTCATCTTTCCGTGTACGTGCTGTCAACTGGAAAGAAAAGCCGGAATAAAACTCATTGGTATAGGTCATCTCCGCCTGCCGGAAATAGCCGATACGGTCGTCCTTCTCACGTTTCAAGGCCAGGAACACATTGTCTTTGCTTGTATACAGGTAATTTTGTCCATACTGGTTCACATCTGATTCGTAACGCAATTTCAATGAATGGATGGGAAATTCGTTGGCGTATTCTTTCTTCTTTTTGAAAGAATATTCCAGTTCTACCAATCCTTTCACTCTTTCATCTTTAAACCCGTAAGCCACATATCCTTTGCCAAACAGGTGCGGATTGAGCCAGGCGGTAGTCATACCTCCGGCACGGATACGGGGACCTTCCAATGTGTTACCGCTGATAGTGGCATTCATCGGACCGATATAGAAAAGCGGCGCTTCTTTGGAGGTAGGAATATATCCCGTAAAGAGAATGGAGAGTACTTTCTCCGTCCAGTAATATACCGGATAACTGCGTAATTGTGTCATCAGGCGGTCTACCGAGTTTTCCTGCTGGGAGATAGCGGCTTGCGGACGATTCTCCGCCCAGAATGTTGCGGGACGCGACAGGGCTTCCGTCTCTTCAATAATACGTTCGGGTTTGGTGAAAGCTTTGTCGGCTTCGGCAGTCGGCGTAAAGGTGTAGTTGCTGTAATCCGCTACACGGCGGGCAAAAATACCGTCCTGTCCTTCGGTCAGTTTAAACTCAACAGTGATACTTTCATGATCGAGCAGACGTGTGCCGTCTTCAGCGCGCTTAAATTCCTGTTCGAGCAACATGTAGTCTACAAAGTTCAGGTTTATCTTTTTGGGAAAATTGAATACGGCACGTTTGACAAAGTAGGTAGAGTCGAGCGTCACATACAGGTGTCCGTTGAAACCGAAAGACTCGGAATTAAAAGGCGTGAAAGCAAGGTCTGCACAAGGCTCTCCGGCAATCTGCAACGTGTCCATCAGGTAATATTTATAAAAGCCTGTGCCGATACGGGACAAGGGACTGACAAACTTATTTGTAAACAGGGAAATGTTGTTTTCATAGATGTCGACGTCTTTAAAGACTTCATTGATAGCTGCCTGCATCCCTTGTTTAGAGAGAAATTCATCAACACCGGCCTGTTTGCGTCCTTTCACCCATTGCTTCTCGGAACGGGGAGATTTCCGGTAATAGTCTGTGGCAAGCAGTTCACGGGCTGATACCGTCAGAATCGGTTTACCGGTAACGGCAGAAGTATCTACATATTCCGTCAGGAAATCAAATTTACGATATAGCCATTTTTTCTGTTTCTCTTCATCGAAGTTATTCAACGCAAAGGTGGTCTTTTCATAACGTTCGCGTTGCCAGAAGTCTTTCTCGTAGGGAGAGTAGTTGTCACGGCTTTCAATCATACGGCGGACAAATTCTACGGCAGGATTATCTTTCTTCCGGTAGTGTTCACGTTTGGGTTTGACTACCACTTCACCAAGCGCGTATTCGGTAGGCGCAAGCGCTACTTTATAGGATGCATTATGGGCAGGGCGAATGGTGCGGACATAGTCATTATATCCGATTACAGAGATTACAAGCACTGCTTCGGAGCGATGAGTTTTGAAGTAAAAGCGTCCGTCGCTTCCGGTAGTAGTTCCTTCGGTCGTGTCTTTTAAGCGTACAGATGCATAAGGCAAAGGTTCTTTGGTCAGAGAATCAGTCACCACCCCTTGTACCACATACTGCGCACTTAGCGGAATACTGATAGCCAATAAAAGAAAGAGCGTCAATGTGCCTTTTTTCATTAATCTCATACCTTAAATCCTATTGAATTGAGCGGGGCAAAGGTAGGAGTGATTTCAAGACAAAAAAAGGTCTATTTGATGGAAGAAATGTTCTTATTTGACACAATTAGGGGAAAATAATACGGAATCGGGTCAGTCCGTCGGCATAGGTTCGCAAAGAGAATGTGCACCCATGACGCATCAGTACTTCGCGAATAAAGATAAGTCCGATTCCCTGACCGTTCGGTTTGGTGGAGAAGAAAGGACTGAACAGTTTAGCTTCTGTTTCTTTGCTGATTCCCTGACCGTTATCTATCACTTCAACAGTAGCCGGAGCGAGGGTGCGGACTATTATTTCCCCATCGGTTTCAATGCTTTCCGCTGCATTTTTGATGATGTTTACGAGTACTTGCTCAAACAAAGCGGCATCCAGCATCACATCTTTCAGACTTTCGTCCATTTCCATGCGGAGTGTAATGCGACGGTCATTACACATTCCTTCCATAAACCGCTTGCAGGTGAAAACCAAATCATTCAGGTTGACAGAAGAAAGTGTCGGTTCGGGGATTTTCACCACATCGGCAAAACGGGTGATGAAACGACTCATTGAGAAACAACGGTCGGTACATACACGCATCACGTCGCAGATGTCTTCCATTCCTTCTTCGCTGGAAAGGGCTTGTTCTACCGTATCCAGTGTGGAAGTAATGCCGGCAGTCGTGTTGTTCACTTCGTGGGCAATCATGCGGATCACTTTCTCGTATGCTTTCTTTTCCGCTTTCATCACTTCGTCGGTGAGGGTTTCTACCAAGTAGAAGGGATGCTGAAATCCACGATCAATGAAAGAAGAATGAGTACACCGGTAGATATTCGAGTCGTTCAGACGGACGGTTACCTTCTCTCCTTTCGGGAGGTTGGCCAATTCCACCGCTAACGGAGAATCAATCTCTTTCATCTTCTTGCCTTGTACGTCTTCCAAACGAACACCCAGCATTTTCAAAGCCATCGGATTCAATTCCGAAAGGTCTTCATCAAGGGAAGTTATAATCACTCCCATCGGAGAAGCTTTAATCAGCAAATCGAGAAAATTATTCTGTTCACGCAGACGGAGACGTTCATTCTTGAGCTGCTCCATCATGCGGTTGAAAATATTCACCACACGATCGGCCTCATATTGACCTACAGGACTAAGGCGGCTACTGAAATCCTGCTCACGCAACAGTTCCATACCGCTTCCGATTGTATTCAACGGCTTCACAATCTTACGATAGAAAAAGGTCAGATAAATGAGGATGAAAAGTATCAGCCCCTCCCCTATGTAGAAAAAGATTGTATTCAGTTGACTGGAAAGGAACAGCAATACACTACCTAATGCCAGCAGCAGAAAGACTAGTATGTAAAAGAATCCTTTTATACGCACGTTATCTGTGGTTAACGGTTAATCTTAATATTATTAGGCACGTGCCTAAATTTATCACATTGTTATATTATATTTTTCGAGACGGCGATAGAGTGCTGCACGGCTGATACCCAATGCCGTAGCTACCTGACTCAAATTTCCTTTGTAACGGTCCAACGCCTGGAGAATGGTCTGGCGTTCTATTTCATCCAAAGTCATACCGGCCAGAGCTGCGCCTTCGGTCACTCTTGCGTCATTGTGGCGAATATACTGCGCATCAAAATCGGAAGCATCAAGCAGCGGTTTACCACTTACCAGAATGGTACGTTCCACCAAGTTCTTCAATTCACGAATATTCCCCGGATAGGGCAATCGGCTCAAGAATTGCAGGGCATCGGCAGAGAACTCCGTACGGGGCAATCCGTTGGTTACCGCCTGACGGTCGGCAAAATGACGTGCCAGCAAGGGAATATCTTCACGACGTTCGCGCAAGGCCGGCAGTTTCACTGTTATCAGATTGATACGATAGAAGAGGTCTTCACGAAAAGTACGTTCGCCCACCATTTTGCGCAAATCGGCATTGGTGGCTGATACTACCCGGATATCCGTCTTGCGCGGACGGCTGTCGCCGAGCACTTCAAATGTCTGATCCTGCAATACACGCAGTAACTTCACCTGGCACGAAGGGTCGAGATCACCTATTTCATCCAGGAAAATCGTCCCTTTGTTTGCCATTTCAAAACGTCCGATACGGTCTGCGGAAGCATCGGTAAAAGCTCCTTTCTTGTGCCCGAACATTTCACTTTCGAACAGGCTTTGGGAGATACCTCCAAGATTCACTTTCACAAAGGGATGTTTGGCACGCTGACTGTTGATATGAATAGCCTCGGCTATCAATTCCTTACCTGTTCCGCTTTCCCCTGTAATGAGGACAGAGGCATTGGTCTTTGCTATGCGGGCAATCGTATTCAACACATCCATCAATCCCTGGCTACGCCCGATGATGTGGCTGCGGTCGAAAGAATCGCTCTGTTCCTGCGTTGGTTCCTGTGGAGTGCCCGAAAGTTGGAGTGCCGTTTCAATGCGTTGCAACAAGGCGGCATTATTCCAGGGCTTCGTTATGAAATCAAAAGCTCCTGCCTGCATTCCTTGCACGGCAAGTTGGATACTTCCCCAAGCGGTCATCAATATCACCGGTGTTTCGGGACGGAATATTTTTACTTGTTTGAGTAGGGTCAAACCCTCCTCACCCGTTGTAGAAAGAGTGAAGTTCATATCCATCAGGATTAAATCCGGAGCTATGGAACGTACTACTTCCATAGCCTCCCGCGGACCGGGAACGGTCTGTGCTTCATATCCTGCCCGCTTCAACATGAAGCTAAGCGAAGAACGCACTGCGCTGTCGTCGTCAATTATCAGAATCATAGTTAAAATTGCAAGATTCCTCTACCAAGAAAACTTCTTCTGTTTTTTCAATCTTCCAAGAAGAAGTATTTCTTTTTTTATTTCTTTCTTTATTTATAATGGGGGATGAATTTTTCTGTATTATTTACGTATTTTTCATTTCCCGAGTGTTAAAATCGAGTTTCAAAGGTACTATAAATAGTTCGTAATACCAAATGAATCAGGCATAAATACGCAATAGTCTGTTTGCAGACTTGAAAAACTTTTCCCATAATCTCCGGCAAGTTCCTCCATAAGATTCAAAAGCTTTTTCCTACCCTTTCTATTGCCGGATGATTTCATCAAAATCAGCTTCAAGTTCGGTATTGGTACGAAAATCCCATAGCGTCAGACTGCGAATCTGATAATAATAATACCAATAATAATAAAGTTCGGAAATATGTTTCTGTCTCGCATCATCTTTAGAGTTCTGCGCATCATTCAAATCCAAGGTATTGATTTTACCTATCAGGAAAGTTTCAATACTTGTTTTATATCGTTGCTGGGCTATCGCATCGGCTTCTTTGGCTATGTCCAATTGTTGTGCCTGATTATTGAAATGCTCCACCAACAGAAAAATGTCCTGATTGAAGTTTATCTGTTCCTGACGAATTTTTGAAAGCACTACATCCCGGTTACTCTTGGCTACCCGGACTTTCCCACGGCGTTTTCCCCAATCGAGAATCGGAATCTTAACGCCTACCTGAACAATCTGATTATCCTGCAAGTTCCTGTAAACGGCCGGAAAATTCCGGTTCTCACCCGTATATCCTACGCTTGCAAACAAATCGACACTACGCAAATTTCCGCGTGCAGTAGCTACTTCATAATCGGCTTCCAACTGGCGGCGACGGATATTCTGTGCAAAAGAATTACGTTCCAATGCTTTATTTAACACCTGATTGTACTCCATCCTCGGACCATCCACAGCTTCGGGAAGAACCGGGTTTAGTACTTCATCCTCTCCCACTCCCAAAAAGGCACGGAGCTGGAACATCTTGGCATTGAGATCACTCTCTGCTTCCGTCAATGCAGCCTTCGCATTCAAAGCGGAGAGCCTCAACTGCAAGAGTTCATTCTCGGAAATTTGCCCCATTTTGCGTTTGGCAAGGGCTACTTCATAAAGGTGGTCGGCATTTGTCTGGTTCTGTTTCGCCGTGCCAAGATTTTCTTTTGCCAACAAAAGATTAAAGTAATAAGTGATGGCACGCATCGTCACTTCTTCGGTAGCAGTGATAAAAGCTGCTTTCGCTTCGGCATAACGAACCGGTTCGATGCGTCTGTTCCACTTTATATTATTGACTCCAAAAATGGGTTGTGTAAGTTGTAATGTGACAGGAACCGACATAAAATGACGGTCTCCTCCGGCTCCCAATTGCTTGATATAGTCGAGAGAGGAAGTCAGCGAAAGTTTACCACCGGTAAGCCAGATGTTTTGATCGATAGAAAGATCACCGGTAAGCCCCAATGTGTTATTACGGACGAAACCGTAAGAACCGTCCGAATTTTGATAGGAACTATATGATTTGTTATAATTGGGCAGGGTTCCGGTCAAGTTGACTTCCGGCAGAAGATCGGCACGAAAGGTACGAAATTCCCAATAGGCCGTTTTCAATTCATTCAAGGCAACAGCAGCGTCAACAGATTGAATACGCGCCATAGCAATAGCTTCATTCAAGGTTATTTCCCTTTCCTTCTGTGCCGACAATGCCAACGGCAGGCAAACGGCAGCAAGAGCAAACAATATACTTTTCTTTTTCATTATGCACAGTATTTTCCACTATGAGAGAATCAAACGATGTGCCAAAAAAGTAAAGTTTTTATTATCAACAGATTAGAAAATAAGAAAAGTGTCCATTTTCGGACACTATGCCCAAAAGTGAACGTTCGATTATTCGCAGTAGTTAGGAAGGCGCACAGTGAAACGAGTGCCTTTACCTACTTCGGAGGTGACGGAGATGGTACCATTCAGACGTTCGATGATGGTCTGACAAATACTTAATCCCAAACCTGCTCCTTGGGTGAAATTATCGACTTTATAGAATCGTTCGAATATATGACGGATACCTTCTTCAGAAATACCGACTCCGGTATCCTCCACAAAGATGCGGGTATAGCCGGGAACCTCATCGTCTTCATAGCCGAAAGTAATGAAACCGCTACTCGTAAATTTAGCAGCGTTATTTATCAGATTATTCACGACTTGCTGCAAGCGTACATTATCTGTCGTAAGATATTTCTTATCACTTTCGGGCATACGCAACACCAGTTCTACTCCCGGTGGCATATTCAAGCGTTGAGAATCATGGACGGTCTTTAATAACAACGGCAGGTTATGCTCGGCGAACATAAATTCCATGGTTCCCGATTCGATACGTGACAAATCAAGAATATCATTAATCAAAGCCAGCAACAGGCCACAATTCTTATTAATGGTTCCGATAAACTGGGCAATCTCTTCGCTTGTAAAACCACTCGTATCGCTTAGCAAATCGGAGAAACCTACAATCGCATTCAGCGGAGTCCGAATCTCGTGACTCATGTTGGCAAGGAACGCCGATTTCAGTTTGTCAGCCTGGAGGGCTTTATCACGGGCCTCTCTCATTTCCTGCTCGGCAGTCTTATATTGCTGGATACTCTGACAAACACCTAATATATTGTACAATGAATCTTGTGTCAATCCCGTGATTACGGAAGAACGATATTCCCACCATTCATACTCTCCGTTGACATTCCGCTGACGGAAGTTCAGACGGGTATTAGAATCTTCCCCGGTCAATGCTCTGTCAAACAACGGTCTTATTTCTTTCAAATCGTCAGGATGGATAGTGCGATCCATTTCGTCACGAGGGATGGTAGTAACCGACTCATCGTATCCAAGACGTTTCAAGAAACCTTGCGGAAAAATGAAACAGTTCGTTTCCATATCAAACTGCCACGGATATATGGAGCTTTCGTCTACCGCCATATCAAAGAAACGTTTCTGCATTTCTTCATCCGAAATATTCCGCGCAGAAAGTGCCATACCGGTAATCGCGTCCTTTGAACGGATCGGAACTATTTCCCCCGACACCGGGAAGTACTTATCACTATGCACTTCTTTCATGAAAGCTCCCTGCGGTATCTTCACACTTTCTCCTTTTGAAGCTACTTGCTTCAGCATTTTATGAAGAATGTCCTGACCGTTATAATATATTTTGAAGATACTGCCAGCCATCATTCCTTCATAAAAACGCCCACCTGCCTCATACGGCAAATGAAGCATTTGTAATAAGGAACGGTTTGTAAAATGAATGTGCAAATCGGTATCATACGTTATCACACCATCACGGATGGAATGAAATACATTATCGAACTCATTACGCTGTTCCACCAGTTTATTCTGTACCAGCAGACGGGTCTGTGCCTGAATCCGTCGTTTGGATTCACGCCGGTTGGCACGCATCAGCCACACGATAGAGGCTATCAACAATGCGAGGATAGATGGATAGAGAAGTATAAAAAGGTATTTATATTTCTCCCAATATGGTTCATTGACTATGGTTCCGCTAGAGGATACTTTATCAGAGTCGACATGGAAAAAATCTAATTGCTTGTAGTCAAAGATGAATCCCTGTGTAATTTCCGTCACTCCTATATCCCGGGGAGAGGTACCTTTCAAGACCGAAGCAGCCCTTTGAGCAGCCAATGATGCAGAAGTATAGCTGTCGGAATCATAAGCGCTAAACACACCGTTAGTCAATCCTACATTTTGAGTTGAAAATACCGGAGCTTTTGAGTTTTTACCTACAAATGAAAGGAAAGGCGACCATTTAGGAGCAACGACTAAACGTTCGTAGCTGTTACGAGGGTAACAAATTGCCGCAATGATATGACTAGTCGTATGATTTTGGGTATTATAGATTTTCATTCTATAATCCGGGTTATCTTTCTGAAAGATTTTCCACTCTTCTTCAAAATCTTCAAGCCCTTTGTTACTTAAAAAGCTGTTATCTATCACACAAACCACTTCTTTCCGGCGGGGAAATATCTTTTGTGCCTGACGTAATATGACGTCGAAATCCGGATTGGCTGTGAATCCACAAACATTGGGATGAGCAGTAATCAACTTCGTATCAGGATACTTAATACCGAAAAACACCACCGGAATCTGCAAAGGCAACGAATCTCCACACGCAAAAAGGGTATAAAAAGCTTCATCACTCGCAGTTACAATCAAATCTGTCTGCCTGTCGCGGGCACGCTGACAAAAACGACGCATGATTACCTTCTCGGAATTGAATGCCCAAAAATCCGCATCAAGATATTCCGTTGTTATGTTCACCTTCAAACCACTCTCTTTAAACCCTTTAGCCAAGCCCTGATTAAGGTCACTGTGCCAAGGAGTCTGCGAGGTGTAAGACTGTATAAAAAGGATATTGAATGTACGTTCCGCTGCCGCCGCCTGCGTAAGAACAGCAAAAAACAGAACTATAAACATACAATAATAGCGTCGATTCATATAGTTAAAACCTGCGGTGTTTTCAATATTATGCCGACAAAGATACGTTAAATCTATTGAAAACAAATAGATAGCCCAAGTTTTTTATTCTTCGCGCAGCGCTTCGGCAGGCTGTATGCGGATTACCTGACGGGCAGGAAACCAAATACCTATAAGAATCATTAAAGACATCAGGAAGTAGGTTATGACAAATGTAATAAGAAAACGTACTACTCCCCACTCCATATACCCTTCAGTCAACTCCAGATGGCCGATATTATAACAGATGGCGGCGGCAGGCAAAGCAGCCAGAGTCAATAATAGCAATCCTTCTTTATTTAAACGTTGCCAAAGCTGCATCCGGCTGGACCCGACTGCTATACGAAGCGCAGACTCGGTACGACGGTGCTGCGTACGGAACCAGAAGGTGCCGACAATACCCAACAGGATATTAAGCAATAAGAAGCCCATCATCCAGAAACGTACCTGTACCTGATTATAACTTCCTTGCTGGAAGTCATTCCGCAGATCTTCATAATCATGCACTTTCAGGATGAATAAGTTACCGACACTCAACTGGTTGGCGGACAATTTCATCAAATGTTCCGCAAAGTCTCTGGAAGTCCCCGGTTTCACTCGCAGACAAACTTCTACACTCGAAGGATAAAGTTCATCGTCAAGTTCGACCATTATCTTTTCAGTAAGTTCAATGGCTACATACCGGTCACTGTAGTTAGGCCAAAAGTCATTGTAACGCACTTTCTTCGAAACTCCCCCTATCTTGTACACTTTTGTAGAATCATCCACATCGACCATTTCTTTACCCAACAGCGTACGATCGCCTTTATAATCTTTGGGCCAGAAATTTTCACCAACAACGACATTGCCATTCCTTAAAGCTTGCACCAACGGCTGATAACCACGCCCATCAGCACTTTGATAACGGAAGACCTGAAAAAAGTCAGGGGTTACCGAACGCCGTAGCGGACTACTAACCAATGTATCGATACGCAACATACTACCGGAATTACTCCCGATATAGGGACGCGCATTATTGGATATTGAAACGGCCTCCACTTCCGGCAATCTCCGGAGACGATTGGTCAACTCGATAATATCTTGTCCTAAAGATGTACTCTTTTGCTCTTTCGAAAGATAGGAATTACTCTTGTCGTTTTTCAGGCTTAGCTCCAAATAATACGTATCGGTAATATCAAATCCTACCGGTTCGTAATAAGTACGCGCTGTCACATACGTCCAGTCGACCACATACCACAGGACCACAAAAACAATTAATAGTTCTGACCATAACCATCCGTTTGACCGGCGCTCGTTCCATATTTGTTTTAATAGTTGCATTTTCTTTAGAATTTAGATGAGTTGAAGAATTATCTTTCGTTGATGGCATCCACAATATTGGTGCGAGTTACTCTCCATGCCGGAATGGCGGCACTTAATAAATTGAGTAAGAAGCAAGCCAGAAATGCCAGCAGGAATACGGTAGGATCGAACAGTAAGTCGACACACATGGTCCGCAAATCTTCCACCCCATTGGATACAAAGTCTACGGAGAAAAGCATTCCTCCCAAAAGGAAAGCGGCGACATAACTTAATACCAGTCCGAGAATTCCTCCGAACAGGGAATAAAGCATATTTTCGGATAGTACCTGCATCATAAGCTCCCGTCTGGGGGCACCAAAGGCTTTTCGCACTCCTATTTCGGAGATACGCTTACGCATGCGTGACAAAGTAAGTCCGGACAAGTTGACGGCAGGAACAATCAATAAGACAAGTAATGTCAGTATGTATTGCCGTACTGCTTCTTTCACAGCAGGAGGATTGTTGGCGGAATAGCGTTGCGCGGCTACGAAATAAGTATCAGGCTGTCCGCGATAGAGTAAATCGAAATTGGGATGCCCTGCCATAAAGATAGCCCGCAAGCGGTCTGCCTCCTGGCGAATAGCCGGAAAATCGTCTTTCGATTTAGCCAGTATATAGACGGCAGTCATACCCATGATATTGTCATCGCCCCAAGTGGCTATGAAGGCACTTGTTGAACTCAAAGGAATCCAAACTTGCGCATAGGCGTATTTCGCCAGTTTAGAAACCGGACGTACCACTCCGCAAACAATATAAGCCGAATGATTCAAAAGGAATGTTTTTCCAACCACTTCTGACGTTCCGAACAAACGGCGAGCCATATCTTCGGAAACCACAGCTTTTGCTGCTCCGGCATCAAAATCGGCATTATCATACGGTTTACCGGATAGAAACTCAAATTCAAATATTTTCCAGAAAGCATCGTCTGTTTGCAACACACTACAACTTTCCATCTCACCTGCCGGTTTAGCAGCCAGCATTGTTTCCTGCCAGATATTGGTTATGGAAACAACTTCGGGAATTGTCATTGCTTTGAAACAAGCCTTTGCCGTATTGTATCCGATAGGGCCATTGCTTTGCCAATTCACGTTGGACTTATTTTGAAGTCCGGCAAACCGGAAAATAAGCATCCGGTCACGATGGGTTTCCGGTGCAAAGGGAGCAATAGTCGCACGTAAAGTAATCACAATTACCATTATCATAGCAATAGCCAAAGCTGTACCAATAATGGAAATAGATGAAAGCAGTTTATTTTCTCCCAACAGATGGAATGCTTGTTTAAAATAGAGTTTTATCATGATCGTTACCAGTATAGAGTTCAGTATATTTCTTACTCGTCTTTTTTATTCTTCTTCGATTAGGTTCCACAGAAGTTCGTCAAAGAACGTTCCATATTAGAAATTCCATCCCTTCTTTGTTATATCCTTACATTTCAGGTTTTTGTGATTGATTTCACCAACACCATCCTTTTTAAAGAAAGCAGTATCAGCCTTACCCGATAAAGTGATATTCCCTACTCCATCCACTTTAGCCTTGATAAGGCCACAGTCAACATTCATTTTCATATTGCCTACTCCGTCGACATCGAGTTTCAGTTCATCGCAATGAAGATTTTTCACGTTGCAATTTCCCACTCCGTCAAGTTCGAAAGCTATATTTTTAAGATTCAATTTTTCCTTTGCATCAAAGTTCCCTACCCCGTCGATTTTCACTTTACTCAAATCGGGAGCAGTTATGTAAAAAATCAGATTCTTGACATTCTTTACGTTCTTCTCTTTATAATCAATAACCAGTGTACCGTTCTTCACCGTTACCCGGGTTTTCTCTACAAATTCGGAAGGCCCTTCCAAACGGCAGGTACATTCTGCCGATTGAGCGAAAATAATATTTCCGACAGATTGCAGGTTGATGGCAGAAAAGTCGCCTACATTATAATCTTTACTCACATTTTGTGCCGATAGCGAACAAAAAGCAACACTTAACAGGACAGCTATCGCAACGATAAAAATATTCTTTGTCATGGTGGTTTTTAATTTAGAGATGTATCAATCTGTTTTTCTATTTAGTTTCATGTATAAAACGCAGGTTCTACTGCACTTGTCGTCCGTCAAAGAAACGAATGGTACGCGAAGTCTGCTTCGCCTGTTCTTCATTATGGGTAACCATGACGATGGTGCGTCCGTCTTCTTTATTCAGTCGGTGAAGCAGTTCCATGACTTCGGCTCCCATCCTTGAATCCAAGTTACCTGTCGGCTCATCGGCAAGGATTATTTCAGGATTACCGATAATAGCACGGGCAATAGCTACACGTTGGCACTGACCACCGGAAAGTTGTGTAGGAAAATGTCTCATACGATGGCTTAACCCTACTTTTTCCAATACCTCTTGCGCCAACCGCTTTCGCTCACTACTGCCAACACGGCGATAAAGTAAAGGCAACTCCACATTATCCGTCACATTTAACGAATTAATCAGATGAAAAGACTGAAACACAAAACCAAGCGTTTTATTACGAAAAACGGCCAATTCTTTGTCTTTCATTCCTTCGGTACGTATTCCATTGATTTCCACTATTCCCATGGTAGGTGCGTCAAGTAATCCCATTATATTCAACAATGTAGATTTTCCGCACCCGGAAGGTCCCATTATACTTAGGAATTCTCCACGTTCTACCGTCAGATTCACATTTTCCAACGCTACCGTTTCAATCTCATCAGTACGGTAAATTTTGGAAAGAGAGTTCAATGTTATCATAACTTCTAGTGTTTAATTTATTTAATCTTCAGCTTATTCTTGTTCTTATATGCACTCATATCACTTACCACTACCCTGTCACCCGGTTGCAATCCACTCAAAACTTCTACATATTCAAAGTTTGAATCACCCAACTGTATCTTACGTTTGACCAGTTCATTGTCAGAGTTGCAGACAAACAATTCGTATTCACCACGCCCCACATAGAAAGAGCCATTGGCAACACGCATCACATCTTCCTTTACAGCATTCATCACATAAACATCCGTCTTCAATCCGGAGCGCAGACGACGATGATTATCTTCCTTCAACTGAACCGTGAATGATATGACGCCATTTTTGGATAACGGTGTTACACTGCTGACCGTTCCTTCCAGTTTATCGCTTCCTATCTTAACAATTGCTTTTCCTCCAGCTGCCACACGGTCGCCATACGTATCAGCAATCTCGCCTTCCACCTTAAAATGACTTAAATCGGAAATGATAGCGACTTGTCCGCCTTCGGAAATCTGCGCACCAATCTGGTTATTAATATAGGTAAGAATAGCTCTGCGCGGAGAACGGATTTGCGCATCATCCAAAGTACGTTTCTTTTCGGAGAGACTCTTACGGAAAATATTAAAATCAAGTTCCTGTACTTTCAGTTCGGCAGCAGCCACCTCCTTCTCATTTTTATATTGTTGCCGGAGTTGTTCGTACTCTAACTGGGCAACATTATAGCTCAATTCAGCCTGGCGCACTTTATCCGTTGTTCCCGCACCGAGACTGTCCAAATAGTGTTCATTTCTCAACTCCACCTTCATCCGGCTTAATTTCATAGCCGAAACTTTGATCTGCATCGCCATATCCGAAAGCTTCGTCTGATTATTGACACGAAGCTGATCGAGCTTATACCGACGCATCTGCTCTTCGTCCAGCAACTTTTTATATTCGGTTTCCGTACTCTGAAGATCGAGTTTCAGAATCGGAGTACCTACATCTACGCTATCTCCTCCTTTTTTATAAACTTCAAGAATACGACTGTTGATTGGAGAATTGATAATTTCTTCAAATGCAGGAACCACCTTGCCGGAAGCACTGACACTTACCTCAATAACTCCTGTATCGACTGTGGAAAAGACAAGATCTTTTGCCTCCACTCCTGCCCTTAGTACAGATATAAGTACACCAATGACAACAATACTTGCTACCCCGATGGATGAATAACGAATGATCTTCTTGTTACGTTCTTTCTGACGTATTTCTTTAGGAATTTCTCTGTCCATATCTGATCGTTTACGATTTTATCATGTATCAATTTAGCATTTTATATACCAAATCTATGCCAAAACCGTAAGTAATTGATAAATAGAATATAACAAAAAACACAGGGTGTCCGATATCGGACACCCTGTACGAATTTACTGTTCAGAATATGAATCTATCCACCTGTCAGCGGAAGGTCAGTACACCTGGATAATGACGGATTGTCAACTACGGTATAATGACTTCTCATTGACTATTTTTTCTCTTGTCCGGAAGGTTGCTGAATCTCCTGCGGAGAGTGTTGCTTCGGTTCCTGTATCAGTTCTTTTCCCCAATGATTAGTCTCCTCCAGCTTTTCACGATCGCGAATTTCTTTTGCTTTACGGGCATAGACAATCATACGCATGGATTGATCGTAAGTGAAATAATTCCAGATCCAATTTAAGAGCACAATCACTTTATTACGAACTCCAAGGATAGAACGCAGATGAACAACCAGCCACATCACCCAAGCAAACCATCCCTGCATCTTTACTTTACTAAACTCTGCCACGGCACGATTGCGCCCGACGGTCGCCATCGAACCTAAATTGCGGTAATGGAAAGGTTTCATTTCCTGTCCTTTCTCCATACGAATCAGATTCTTTGCCAATAGTTCTCCTTGCTGGATCGCCACTTGTGCCAGTTGAGGATGCCCGTTCGGGTAATTTTCATCAGCTAACTGAATACATTGGTCGCCAATAGCAAACACATTATTCATCCCCTCTACACGGTTAAATGAATCGACTTTAATACGTCCTCCACGCCCAATCAGAGAGGCATCCAGATTTCCGATAGTCACACCGGTGACACCACTCACCCAGATAAAAGTACGCGTGGCAATCTCTGTACCATCTTCGAGTACTACTTTATGGTCACGATAATCCACAACACGTTTATTCAACAGGATATTTACTCCCATTTCACGGAGAAACTGTTCAGCATGTGCAGATGATTCTTCCGACATTCCGGCAAGCAATCGCGGCCCGGCTTCAATCAAATAGATGTGCATCAGACTGCTGGGCATATCAGGATAATCATTCGGCAAGACGAATTTCTTCATCTCGGAAAGTATTCCGGCTACTTCTATCCCGGTAGCTCCACCTCCCACAATTACAATATTCAATAACTCTTGTTGCTCCTGCTTCGTTGAACAGGTCAGCGCTCGTTCCAGATTAGCCAGAAGAGCGTTTCGCAATCCCATCGCTTCTGACACATTTTTCATCGGCATGGCTTCCTCTTCGATATGTTTATTACCGAAATAGTTGGTTGTAGTACCTGCTGCTAACACCAGATAGTCATATTCTGCTTTTCCGATGGAAGTCTGTATCATATTCTTTTCCGGGAAAATGGCACGTACTTCCGCCATACGGAAATAGAAATCTTTCCGATGCTGGAATATTTTACGGAAGGGGAAGGATATGGAAGTTGGCTCCATACCGGCCGAAGCCACCTGATAAATCAAAGGAGGAAACTGATGATAGTTGTTTTTATCTATCAATACGACTTGAAAGCCTGACTTTTTCAGCTTGTTAGCCAGTTTCAAGCCACCGAAACCACCGCCTACTATGACGACACGTTTCTTATTACTTTTTGCAATGTTTAGACTCATATTCTAATCATGTTTTATCAAGATAATAACACATGAATGAGTCATTAAGTTTTCGAAATTCGAACCTTTTGAGAGAAGTCTCTACCGCAGACGCAATCTATCTCCGATTTCCGGAACATACTCACCATCCTTACGATTCATCTTATACAGATTTTTGAGGCGGATACCATATTTTTGAGAGATGCCATGCATGGAATCTCCATCTTTCACAACATATACAGTATAAGGTTTGGAAGCCTTTTTCTTCTTACTCTTCAGGTAGATGATATCTCCTTCCATCAAGGTATAATCACGCTGCAAGTCGTTGTACTTCACAAGTTTCTTCCAACTAATATCAAATTCGTTACCTAAATCTTTAAAGGTATCACCGTTGCGGGCTACCACATAAGCAATATCATTAGCGATATACACCTGATGCGGGCTCATCAACCAAGGATTCTTTTTCAGCTTCCGTTCCGAATATACACCCTTACGGTCGTATTTATACAAGTCATAATCTTCGATAATCGTAATCAGACGGTTAGCATAAGAAGGATCGGTAGCATAGCCTGCTTTTTTCAGTCCACGCGCCCAGCCTTTATAATCGGTGATATCCAGTTTGAAAAGAAAAGCGTAACGGGCACCTCTTCTAAGGAAGTCGGAATGATCTTCGTAAGAGTCACGCGGATGCTTATAAGCACGGAAACATTCGTTGCGCGCATCATCATCATGACGAACCGTACGTCCCCGCCAACTGCCACCACATTTAATACCAAAGTGGTTATTACTCTTTCGTGCCAACTGGCTGTATCCGGCACCGCTTTCCAGCAACCCTTGCGCCAACGTGATACTCGCCGGAATCTTATGAAGCTTCATCTGTTCAACAGCCAAATCACTATACTTATTTATATACTCGACGTAACGGGCATTCCGTTTCTGTGCCTGCACTCCTACGGCAAAGAAAAAAACAACGGTTAAAAAGATAAGTCTATGCAGTTTATTCTCCATTTTTATTCAGATGTGAATTAGATGGCACAAAAATCCGAAAAATAATTGGGATTATCAATCTCTTTCCTAACTTTGTAACATTAATTGTAGAAACCAATACCCTGACGTATATGAAAGACCTCACAATTACCGCTATTATTAAAGTATATCAATATGATGAGTTGAATGAGGGCGATCGGTCACTTATAAAGACTGCCATGGAGGCAACAGCTCGTAGTTATTCTCCGTACTCCCATTTCTCCGTAGGTGCCGCTGCGCTATTGGGCAACGGGACAGTAGTGACAGGAACCAATCAGGAAAATGCGGCCTATCCGTCGGGGCTTTGTGCAGAACGTACTACATTATTCTATGCCAACTCCCAATATCCCGACCAACCGGTTGTCACTCTTGCTATTGCGGCACGAACGGAAAAAGACTTTATCGACCATCCGATTCCTCCCTGCGGCGCTTGCCGGCAAGTGATTCTGGAAACGGAAAAGCGTTACAAACAACCCATCCGCATCCTATTATATGGCAAAGAATGTATCTACGAAGTAAAAAGTATAGGTGATCTACTGCCGTTATCATTTGACGCATCAGCAATGGAGGATTAATTATGTTACAACAATATCACACGAAACTAAAAGGAACACTCGCACTTACAGACTCTTATCTGACAGAAAAAGCACTGCAAAAAGAAAAAGGACTTTATAAATTTATATGGGTACGCAACGGAAGCATCACGGTAGAAATCGACCATCAGGAAATGACGCTTACCAAAGATGAAGTGATTTCACTCACTCATCTGCAACACCTCGAATTTAAATCGATTGATGGTGAATACCTGACTTTATTGTTCAACAGCAATTTCTATTGTATCTATGGCAACGACCATGAAGTGTCATGCAGCGGCTTCCTGTTCAACGGTTCATCTCACCTGATCCGTTTCACACTGAACGAAAAAGAACGTAAAGAACTCGACACTATTACCGAAGCACTGGAAAATGAGTTTACCGTTTCCGACAGCCTGCAGGAAGAGATGCTGCGTATCCTGCTGAAACGTTTCATCATCCAATGTACCCGGATTGCACGTCACCGCATGAATATCACCCGTGAAAAAGAATCCGGATTCGAGATTGTCCGCCAATACTATAACTTGGTCGACGAGCATTACCGGACAAAGAAACAGGTGCAGGACTATGCCGATATGTTGCATAAATCTCCCAAGACACTATCGAACATCTTTTCTACCTGCAAACTGCCTTCGCCGCTTCGGGTTATCCACGAACGGGTGGAAGCGGAAGCTAAACGTCTCCTGCTTTACAGCAACAAAAGCGCCAAAGAGATTGCCGATATTCTGGGATTTGAAGACCAGGCTTCTTTCAGCCGTTTCTTCAAAAATATGACCGGACAGAGCGCCGTGCAATTCAGAAACACACAGGAAGGGAAAAATTGACAAGGCATACGGAAGTATTGCTATTTTGAGGGTAGTGGAAATGGACGACCTTTGCGACATAAGATAAATCCATTAAAACCCCAACAAAATGAAAGAGAAATTGATCGCTTTACTGACCTTCACTTCAAGTCTGAAAAGTTTTGGTATGAAATTTATCCGCGTTGCCATCCTGGTAGTATTTGTATGGATAGGCGGATTGAAGTATTTCCATTATGAAGCCGACGGGATTGTTCCGTTTGTTGCCAACAGTCCTTTTATGAGTTTCTTCTATGCTAAAGGTGCACCCGAATACAAAGAACATAAAAATGCGGAAGGTGCTTTTGTCCCGGAAAATCGTGCATGGCACGAAGCAAACCGCACTTATACTTTCTCTTACGGACTGGGAGCTCTTATTATGAGTATCGGCATACTGGTATTCTTGGGAATCTTTTTCCCAAAAGTGGGATTGGCAGGCGACACCCTCGCCATTATCATGACGCTCGGCACACTTTCTTTTCTTGTCACCACCCCGGAAGTCTGGGTTCCCGACTTGGGAAGCGGAGAATTCGGTTTCCCATTACTATCCGGTGCAGGGCGGTTGGTGATTAAAGACATTGTGATCCTGGCCAGTGCCGTAGTGTTATTATCCGACTCGTCACAACGCGTACTCAAAACACTTAAAAAAGACTAAGACAACCACTAAAGAGGATTCTGACTTCTTGCCATTGCGGAACAAATCGTATTTTCAGACTGTTATATAGTCTCATACAAATCATTAATACAAGAAGTTATGAAACAATATGATGCAATTATTATAGGATTCGGCAAGGCAGGGAAAACCCTGGCTGCCGAACTTTCCAACCGCGGATGGCAAGTGGCCATCGTAGAACGTTCCAACATGATGTATGGAGGAAGCTGTCCGAATGTAGCCTGTATCCCAACAAAGACGCTGGTACATGAAGCCGAGGTTTCCGCTTTGCTTTACCACGATGATTTTCCGAAGCAGGCGAATATGTACAAACAGGCCATCGGCCGAAAGAACCGCCTCACTTCCTTTCTTAGGAATGATAATTACGAAAGACTAAGCAAACGTCCTAATGTGACTATCTATACTGGAACGGGGTCTTTCATATCCGCCGATACCATAAAAGTGGAACTTCCCGAAGGAGAAATCGAACTGAAAGGAAAAGAGATATTTATCAACACGGGGTCTACTCCCATTATCCCTGCAATAGATGGTATTCAGCAAAGTCAGCACGTATATACCAGTAGTGCGCTTTTGGACTTAAGTGTACTTCCTCATCACCTGATTATCATAGGTGGAGGATATATCGGACTGGAGTTCGCTTCTATGTATGCCGGTTTCGGCAGTAAAGTGACGATACTCGAAGGAGGAAACAAATTTATGCCTCGCGAAGATCGGGATATTGCAAACAGCGTCAAAGAAGTAATGGATAAGAAAGGTATTGAAATCCATTTGAACGCGCGTGCGCAGTCTATCCATGACACGAATGACGGAGTGACACTAACTTACTCGGACGTATCCGACGGTACTCCTTATTATGTAGATGGAGATGCCATTCTTATCGCAACGGGACGTAAACCGATGATTGAAGGATTGAATCTGCAAGCAGCGGGTGTAGGAGTTGATGCTCACGGAGCTATCATCGTAAACGATCAGTTACGCACTACTGTTCCTCATATATGGGCAATGGGAGATGTGAAAGGCGGATCGCAATTTACTTATGTCTCGCTGGATGATTTCCGGATTATCCGTGACCAACTCTTCGGTGACAAGAAACGTGATATCGGAGACCGTGATCCTGTGCAATATGCAGTGTTTATTGATCCGCCATTGGCGCATATCGGAATCAGTGAAGAAGAAGCTCTGAAAAGAGGATATTCATTTAAGGTTTCCCGGTTGCCGGCATCCTCCATCGTCCGTACCCGTACATTGAGGCAGACAGATGGTATGCTAAAAGCTATCATCAATAATCATAACGGGAAGATTATGGGCTGTACTCTATTCTGCGCCGATGCTTCAGAAATCATCAATATCGTAGCTATGGCGATAAAGACAGGCCAGACGTCTACATTCTTGCGCGATTTTATCTTCACGCATCCCAGTATGAGTGAGGGATTAAATCAACTGTTTGATGTATAAGAATAAGAAAGAGTATAACTCACTTCTAAAACAGAGCCTCTGAATAGAGTAAACAGAGGCTCTATTTGGAGTAATCGGAGGCTCCGAATGAGGTAAACGGAGCCTCTAAATAAATGAAATTCATTCTTTTTCAGTCTTAATAGAGTGAAATCTAATAGAAAGTGTTATCTTTGCCGCCAAGTTAAACTATATACCTACCACAATGAGAATTACTAAGTAAGACAACACTTCTAAGTAAACATCACTTTTCTTATATGCTTTTTCTATTTTGTTAAGCATCACGAAATCCGTGTTGTTTAGCCAGTATTGTGTTTGTCGTTCCCCTATCCTGTGATTTTTTTCACTCTATTTTCAACCTCAAACCCAATAGATCATCATGTCTATCAGTATCCAACAAATCAGCTATATCCATCCGGATAAAGAAGTATTATTCAGTGACCTCAATTTCGCCATCAGTAAAGGGCAGAAACTAGGATTAGTCGGTAACAATGGCTGTGGCAAGTCTACTTTGCTACAAATTATTGCCGGACAGTTATCACCCTCTTCCGGTGTCATTGTCCGCCCGGACGACCTATATTATATCCCGCAACATTTCGGGCAATATGATTCACTGACCATCGCACAAGCTCTTCAAATAGAGCGCAAACAGCAAGCTCTGCACGCTATCCTGGCAGGAGATGTCTCAAACGAGAATTTCACCATTCTAAATGATGACTGGAATATCGAAGAACGTTCCATTGCCGCTCTCGATTTATGGGGATTAGGACAGTTTACGCTATCCTACCCGATGAATCTGCTTAGTGGCGGCGAAAAGACCCGCGTATTCCTGGCAGGTATGGACATTCATCATCCATCTGTCATACTTATGGATGAACCGACCAATCATCTCGATTCTTCCGGCAGACAACGTTTATATGACTGGGTAGAAAAATATCGTTCCACCCTGTTAGTGGTAAGTCATGACCGTACTCTGCTCAATCTTCTCCCCGAAATTTGCGAATTGGAGAAGCATCAAATCAATTATTATGGCGGAAATTACGAATTCTACAAAGAACAAAAAACGCTGATGCAGGAAGCATTACAACAACGTATTGAAGAAAAAGAAAAGGCACTACGTATTGCCCGTAAAGTGGCTCGCGAAACGGCCGAACGCAGGGACAAACAGAATGTACGCGGCGAAAAGAGTAATATAAAAAAAGGAGTTCCACGCATTGTATTGAACGCACTCCAAGGGAAATCCGAGAAGAGCACTAGTAAACTGACTGGCGTTCATCAGGAGAAAGCCGAGAAGTTAACAAATGAACGCAACCAGCTTCGAGGTTCGCTCTCTCCGACTGCGGCATTAAAAACCGATTTCAACAGTTCCTCGCTTCATACCGGGAAGATATTAGTGACAGCAAAAGAGATTAACTTCAGTTATCATTCCAATTCGATTAACAATGATATTCTGACGAATGATGAAATAAATTCGTCTGACACAGGTTATCATCCCAATCCGAATAGCAATGATATTCAGGAAAATAGTATCTCAAAACAACAGCTTTGGCAAGCTCCTGTCAGCTTTCAGCTAAAGAGCGGAGACCGCCTCCGTATAGAAGGAGCCAACGGTAGCGGGAAAACAACTCTATTGAAATTAATCACCGGCCAACTTCAACCACAGGAAGGAACCCTGACACGGACGGACTTTAGCTATGTCTATTTGAATCAAGAGTATTCGATCATTGACGACCGGAACAGTATTCTTGAACAGGCTTACGCTTTCAACAGCCGGAATCTGCCAGAGCATGAAATAAAGATTATTCTAAACCGTTACTTGTTTCCTGCATCCGAATGGGACAAATCCTGCCGGAAACTTAGTGGTGGTGAGAAAATGCGTCTCGCTTTCTGCTGTCTGATGATTAGTAACAATACCCCTGATATGTTTATCCTGGATGAACCTACCAACAATTTGGACATACAAAGTATTGAAATTATCACTGCTACTATCAAAAATTATGCAGGTACTGTGATAGCAATCTCACACGACAATTATTTTATTCAGGAAATTGGTGTCGAACAATGCATTTTATTGAGTTAGTCTATTGATATTTTATCTAGGGCAACCGCACCAAAATTTAATTCATATCCGCACAGTTTTGAATAAAATAATGAAGTATTCTGGAAACGTTGTGGTAAATCTGAAAAAGATGATTGAGTTTTTAAGATTCCCCGTTATCTTTTTATTATAAGATATGGGTC